>JANLID010000015.1 GCA_024654105.1 Gallionella sp.
CGATAATCGCGCTCGCAGACGAATGGGCAAAGGGAGAAACGCAATGAGCCTCGGACAAGACTACCGCGTTATGGAAAGCGTCATGCGCGATCTGGAAGCGGCCCGAGAACGCTGTGAACGTGCATGGGCGGACATTCCGCCGATCACGGTCAAGGTCCGCAAGCTTGGCGATGGAGAGGTAACATGACAGGCGAGCAGCACGATGCGCATGTTCAATTGGCGCACAAGGCATTCAGAGATTGCGGCTTCACGATTGCTGCGATGCAATACCCGCGCCCACCGGAGGCACTGAACGCGCTGAAGGCATTCAATGGACTGCCGCCAGACGCCGCCGTGCCATTTGCATGGGGTTATCATCCGAACGAATGGTGCGCAAAGAAATGGGCGACCACAGGGAAACTGACATGACAGACCTTAGCAACATGACGCTGGCCGAGTTGGAAAATTTCAAGTGCGGTAACACTGAAGCGATTGGCATTTGGCAGAAACATAATGAAGAAATTGACGCCGAAATCGAGCGCCGCAAGAGCGAGCCGGATTATGCAGCGTGGGAGCCAAAATGGCAGGCGTTTCGTGAGGAAATGGGGTGGCAGGACACCATGTTATCTTTTACCAAAGAACACTACATCCGCGCCCTGTTCGCCGCGCACAATACCCCGCTTGCTGGCGAGGATTGGATACCTTGGGCTGGTGGCGAATGCCCGGTGCACCAAGACGCATTGGTGGATTTGGAGCTTCGCTCTGGCGACTTCAAACGGAGCATTCGCGCCAAAATCTGGTATTGGTATCACGCTGGCGAGCGGTGCGACATCATCGCCTACCGTGTGGTGAAACAGACCGATGAGGTGAGGCCATGAAGATGAGTGAACTCATTCTCGCAATCGGCGATGACAATGTCGAGTTCCAGAATCTCGATCAGAGTGCCATATCGCTCGATTATCACCATAAGAAGGGGGCCACAATCACCTTCGGCACAACGATGAGCATCCTCCCTGAAGGCACCAAAAAGCTGGGGCTGGTTCTCTGGCTTGAACGCGATGCGGTGAAAGCTGCTGTAGCCAAGGAGCAAGCCCAATGAAGCTCACCATCGCCATTCTCGTCCTCGCGTTCATCGCGAACACTGCGGACAACATCATCGCCGGGATCGTGGCTTACAGCTACGGCGTGGCAAGCCATCAAGGAGAGTGATATGCTTACCGAAGACAGAACTACGCTAGGGCAATGCCGCCAATGTGGGGCGAAAGAGGGGCCTTTCACAACGCGCGAGGTCATTCATCGAAAGTTCGACCACGCCATTGGCAAACAATATGTTGGACGAACTCGGTTCACCGTCTGCGACAACGGCAAATGTGGTGGCTACCTCCAGATGGCACACGAAGGATAGACCATGACTGACCTCACAACACAGATCGAACAGGCCGGACCTGAACAGCAGCGGGAAATGCTGGATGCGGCTTGGCTGCGCATTTACGAGAGACCATCTGTGCAAAGCGAGCGCGGGCGGGTCTATCACCGGCTGCTGTCCGTCAACACCGATGAAGCCTTCACAGGCGCGGCGCTGATGCTGGTGCCGGAAGGGTGGTGTATCGCAATTCGCCAGCAGGATAAGGGGTGGGCTGTTGATTTCCAGAAAGGATATCGGACCAGCTACACAGATGTTATTTTAACAAAGGGTGGGGGGAAGCGCGGTTGGCCAGCCACCCCCGCGCTTGCAATCGCAGCGGTATGTGTCCGCGCGCATGATAAGGAGGCAAAGCCATGAAGCGCCTTGGTGGAATAGGGATCGCAGCAGCCATGGCCTCAATGACTATAGGCCTAAGCAGCATTCCGGCTGTAGCGAGTCCTTCGCGACCGAGGAACGTGCCCCCGCCGACAGGCTTCCCATCACGCCGCGACTGGTCGCATATCACGCACACGATCACCGAGAAGCCGCTCACCAAGCGGCAGAAACGCCGGTTGCGCGGGAAACGAAAGGCAAAGCCATGACCGTTACACAAGCTGAGCATCTGGAGCCGTGCCCGTTTTGCGGCTGTCCGGCTGAATTTGAGCACCTAGAAGATGGTCGATGGTCTGTTGGATGCGTAGAGGGGGACCACGATCTATGTATTGGCTATCAGACTTTGACAACATTCAGTCGCCAAACCGAAGCAGCCGCCGCATGGAACAAGCGAGCCAAGCACCGCGAGGATGCAGAGCGCCCGCTGCTGGAACGCATCGAAGCCCTTGAGGCCGCGCTCACACTGGCCGCGAACAGACTACACCGCCGAGCGGTGGATTTCGGTACAGGCACCGGACTTTTCTTTGAAACATGCGATTGGGCTGCTGAAGCCCGCCAAGCACTAGGAGAAACCCAATGACCTTTGACCCAAGCAAGCCCTACGCTGCCAAGCACGGCAGGCCAGTGCGGGTGCTGGCGAGCGATTTGCGCGGCGATTGGCCAATTGCAGCGGCACACGCCGACGAGGAAGGGGAGGAATTTATAGTCCGTCACCGAATGGATGGGCGTTGCCAGACAAATGGGGTTTACAACCTCTACAATGTGCCGGAGCGGGTGGTGAAAACAGCATGCATGTCAATAACACGCGGCGGCGATTTCACTATGGTATCACCAGGCGAGTCCAACGTCCGCTTCACATTCGAATGCGACAAGCTGGTCGCTGTTGAACTCATAGGAGAAACCCAATGAAAATCATAATCGACAAAGACCGCAAGTTGGTCCGCATCGAAGCGGAGGATTTCATGCTGCGGCTCAACGGCAAGTCGAACGCAGAATACAAGGCAATTTTGAAACTGGTCGGGATCGAGTTGACGATTGAGTCTGGTGCAGAAACGCCGGTCAATGCCATTGAGGCCGAAACGATGGATGGTGTAAATGCCGCAACGGATGCGTCTTGACTTGTCGCCGTACATGCGGCAACATGCACGGCAGTATCGACCGGGGCATATGGCTTACACAACGCCGCCCGCATACCGGAGGCGGTCGATCAAGGAGGTGAATCGTGAGCAAGGAAGCTAAGACCGGCCTGGCGCTGTTGCGCGAACCATTCCTGCCGAACCAAATCAGCAAGCTACCGAAGCCGAATAGGCGCGATGCCATCAAAGGCAAATGTATGCCCAAGAGCAAAGGCGGCGATGCGCCAGATTGGCAGGATCATTTCTGCGGCGGCTATCATGGCTTGCCAGCGGTGCATCTCGATTATGTCGGCCACGCGGCGCTCACTGATCGGCTGCTCGACTGTGACCCTAAATGGGCTTGGGAGCCTTGCGTCAAGCCCGGCCTACCCGATCCCGGCAACGGCATGTGGATCGAACTGACCGTGTGCGATGTAACACGCATTGGTTACGGTTCGGCAGACGGCAAGTCAGGCGGCGATGCGATCAAGGAAATCATCGGCGACGGTCTGCGCAATGCGGCGATGCGTTTCGGAGCGGCGCTTGACCTGTGGCACAAGGGCGACTTGCATTTGGATGCGTCCGAAGAAGGCGCACCAGAGACGCGGGAGGGGCAAAGTCAGGAGGACGCGGTTGCCCCTCCCGCTGACCCAACAAAGGGCTGGCGCGAACCGGACAGCGCCTATTCCACGCCATCAAAGCTGCACAAGATCATGATGAGCCTAGACCACGATTTGAACGGCTGCGGCGATAGCAGCATGGTCTACGCGATCACGGCCACCACCGAATGGAAAGAGTTCGTGCGCGTGGCCGGAATCCACTGCCCGCATTATTTGCGCGGCGGCGAACCGGCACCCGACGATTTCGAGGGGTTGATCGCCAAGGCGGAGAACCTCGTCAAGAAATTCGACAGCGACGAAGCCCAGAAAATGGCAGGGTTCGCTACAGCTTAGCCGCAAAACCTCCCTGTATCGGTCCCCCGCCACCGATGCGGCGAAAGGCGGGGACATTTTAGGAGAATGACATGCTTAAGATTACAGCAGTGGGCCGCTTGGGCCAGAATGCCAAGCACTCGACCTTACAGAACGGCACCGATATCTGTTCGTTCTCGCTGGCCTGCGATGTCGGCTTTGGCGATAACAAGCAGACCGTGTGGCTCGATGTTGCCAAGTTCGGCAAGGGTGCGGATGGGCTGTCCAAGCTGCTATCGAAGGGCGATCCTGTGACGGTCGTTGGCGACCTGTCCACGCGCGAACACGATGGCAAGACATATCTGAAATGCCGCGCCGATGAAGTGGCTTTGCAGGGCGGTAAGCGTGAAGGCAACGCGCGCCCGGACGATAAGGATACCTGGGGCCATGGTGAACCTGCCAAACAGAGTTATTATGACAGCGAGGATGACTCGGGCGTGCCGTTCTAGCGTTCAACAGGAGAGGGCGGCCAGTCTAACAAACGCGCCCACGCAATTCAATGTTCGCATGGTTCAAACACTTGTTTCCGATAACCGCCAGCGCGGCGGGCAGGCTTGGCAATCAGGTCAAGCGCGAACGGGCGCGGGAACGCTACAAGCGGTTTCATGATGAAATGCGCGCAGCACAGGGCAAGCGGAAATGGGAGTGGACGAAATGAGCGGTGAGCATAAGGACAAGCAAGAAGAAAGGAATCAGAAATGAAAGCTAACATATTTTTGGCGCTTAACAAGAACGGTTTGGTGAAGGCGACCAAGGGGCGTTCTAGTTTGGCGCGCAGTGAGATAGGCATCATGTTGAGTCTCGAAGTTCCAGATTCGGCGTTTATCTCCCCCTTCATATCCGCGTCTCTCAAAGTGCCCGCCCATGCTGTGGAGGTTCCTGAAATAGCCGTGGACGTTGTGCCTTTTGTGAAACAAAATGGTTAGGCTCAAGGCCCGCTACAATCCCAAGCCGACCGCGCAGGAAAAGGCCTTTCACCTCTGGCTCATTGAATCGTTCCCATGCGCCTGCGGTTGTGGGCAGGCGTCAACGCTTGTGCATCATGTGCTTGCCAGCCATCCGGCGAAACGCTGGCGACGGGACCACGCTATGGTGGTGCCACTCCACTGGACCTGTCACAATGCACTGCACGCGAAGGGCAGCGAAACAGGCAAGTTCGCAGGCATGGCGGACAAGGCTGCGCAGTTCAGGCAAATGGGAATTGAGGAAGGGAAGCTATGAGCGCCGTAAACCTCAATGAAAACGAGCGAAAGGTGCTCCGGGCGCTTGTCCGCTTGGGTTGGCTAGAAGGTAACTACGCCAATTTTCGGATGCTATCGCGCAGCACAAAGCTACGCCGCGCCGAGGTCAGGTTGGCCTGCCGCTCGCTCGCTCGCAAGGGGCTGGCACGATATGGAAGCGGGCTTTGGAGCGAAGACACAGATCAACCAGCCGGGTCTGGTTACAGCGCCACTGCGGAGGGGCGCAAGCTGTGAGCGACACAGCCCCGCTCTTGTTTGAAGCGCATCTGAATATGCTTCGTCCAGCAAACCGCATGGCCGAGGAAGCGATGCAGGCCATCCGTGGGCGCGTAAGAGTGGAGATCAAGGGTGGGATAGCCAATGAACGTCGCCGCAGCTTGTATTGGGCGGTAGCGGCGCTGGTGGTGCCTATCCTGAACCAGACCTATGGCGTGACGCTATCGGAGCAAGATTTGCACCACATCACTCGGCAAAAGCTTGGGATCGGCGCATGGGTTGAACTGCCCAGCGGCGACCGGTTCTTCAAGCCCGCCAGCACCAGCACGCGCGCTATGAATGAACACGATAGGGCAAATTACACAGATAGGGCGCTTTCGTTATGGTCAACGTGGTCGGGAATCGATGTTGTTACGTTGAAGTCCGAAGCGGCTTAGCTAGTATAGGAGTATAGCATGATGTGGCAATGGCGAGTGCGAGACGGGGAAACCATGGTGGCTTCAGGCGCTGCGGGCACGAGGAGAGAAGCGCTCGATGCAGCGAAGTGGGAGGCTTTAAAGCTTCTAGGAAGCGGGTTTATCAACGTCCAAATCCGAAGTGAACATGGCGATTGGGAGGGATAGCATGGACTACTCACCACGACGCAAGCTGGCGATATCGGCGTTCGTCTGCGCGGTGTGCTTTTTCGCCGCCGTTGGTGTGGCTGCAACCGTTTCTGTGATATGGAGGGCGATGTGATGGAAGAAGATCAGTTTGTAGAGGCGCTGGCGCGTGGTATCACCCCGACCGTCCTGAAATATGTCTCCGACTATGAAGAGGTGCCACCAGAACATATATGGACCAGACCACGATATGAGTGGCTGTCATTTGCAATGGTGCAGATAGCCAAAGCCGCCCTCGACACTATCCGCGAAACCCATGATATCGTGCCGCGTGAACCTACGAAAGCGATGTTGCGCGCTTACTGGAAATCCATGCCATCCCCATATGAATTGGATATGGAAGGCGATGCCTCTGCGCTTCGGCATCTATCGGCCATCATCGAAGCTGGGGAGGTTAAGTCCTAATCCGCTTTCGGAGGGCAAATTCGAAAGTAGCTTTCCGCCTGATCGGCATACTTGCCTTCGCCTGCGTATTCGATCAGCTTTGCCCCCAGCGCAGCCGCCAATGCGGTTAAGTCGCTTGGCAACACACCGATAGGCGCAGGCCGGACAGGCACCGTGCCAGGACAGGGTTTCTGAATTTCGATAGGAACTTCCACGATCCGCACTTCGATGCCAGGTTCCTTGGCAGTGGCGCAGGCGCTCAATGCCAGTACGGTCAACAGCATGAACTTACGCATCACAATCCCTCCGTTTCGTCCCGCACCAAAGCGAGATGCCATGTCACATCTTCGTTTCCTGCTGCTGCCGCGTAGTTGAGATACGATTTCCGGAGTCGCGCGTCTGCCTCATCAAATGCTTCCTGCAATCCCCGATTGTGGCGACATTCCGGTGTTATTTTCTGGTGACCTGCCTTGAGGCCGGGGATTATTGTTTGCATCACAGTCCCTCCAGTTCTTCGAGCAGGTCCGCAGGTGCCGGACAAGTCCCTGCCGGTATTGCCAGCAGCCGTGCGATCTTTGCATCCGATGCCTTGGCCTTGGCTGCCAGTCTGGCCTTGTCGCGTTCGGCTTCAACCTTGGCGGCATTGAACTCGGCTTCGCGCGCTTTCGCAGCGGCCATGAACCGGTCGATTTCGAGCGTCAGGAAGCCCACAGATTGCCGTGTGACCGCATGGCGGGCTTCCTCATGCGCAAGCTCGCTTCTGGCCTTGTCGCGGTCGTTTGCGGCGCTTGTCCAGCCAATCCAGAACACACCGGCCATTATGAGCGCGCCAAGTGCGGCGAATCCCTTGATGCCGATTGCCGCCGCAGCCTTGCCGAGTGTCAGCCCTGCGAACATCAAACGATCCTCTCGACAATGCGCGCCAGCCAATGCCATTTGCGCAGGTTCGCATCAACATCGGCGGTGGACATGCCGGTGCGCGTTCTATCCCAATCGATCATGCGGCGGATTTCAGCCTCGCGGTATCCCTCGCGGCCCTCGCGCTCAGCAATGATAATCTCAATTCCATGCCCGACATAATCGAAGCTGCCAGTGAGCGCGCGGGAAATGCCGTTTCCTGCCGTCGCTGCGATCACCACCGCCAACGCGCCCAGCGGCCCGCCAATCATCAATGCTGGTGCCGCCACGATCAGCCCGCATAGCCATGTCAGCCGGAACTCGCCAACTTCCTGTCCCTTGACGCCCGCAGGCGATTGACCGGTTGCTGCCAATACGGCGTTATCGGGCAGGCTCACCATGAAGAAATGATTGCTCGAATGCGAAGCCCCGCGCCGGATCGGCGGACCGAATGCCATAAAGGCTGCTATCGCCAGCCATGTTGCGATTCCGTAGATCATCTGTTGCACTCCTTGGTGGTATGGGGACAGCCGAAGCCATCCCCACCATATTGCGCGGCGTTCATGCAGCTAACTTCTCGCGGAGAAGATAGCCTTCGAGTGCCCAAATCTTATTGCGCGCATTTTCACGGGCAATCTTGCGACCGATCTCCTGGTCGAAGTTTTCGGGAGACGCCGCCGCGCTTTCGCCTGTCACAATGTATCCATTGCGAAGCGTGAGAGCGCACACGGTCATGGTCGTCCCCGGAAAAACATAATATTGTTCCGAGGAAACAGCCGCATCAATCATGCTGGGATTCAGGCGTGGAGCGTTAAGCCCCTTCTCCTGAATTTCCGCTTCAATCTGTGCTTCATCCTTGCTCATCAGTCTAGCCTTTCAGTCTAATGCCGCTGATGCGCGCGGCCCGCTTCCAGCTTACGCCGAAACTCTGTAGATCATGATCGCCGTTCCTTAACCGTGTGGTAGGGGTGCATCAATGCGAACAGCCGTGAGACACGCTTGCCGGTAAATTCCGAGTTGAACAAGAACCATGGCTTGAGCACGTCGCGGCGCTTGATCGGTTCGGCTGTCATTGCTATACTACCTCCCGTTGCTGCGTTGTGGCTGAGTGGCTGAAGGCAGGTTTGATTCCGTATAACCCGGTGAAGCAGGGTGAGTACCGTGGGTTCGAATCCCACCGACCAGCAACATCTCCTTCGATTGGCACGGCCCGTCATGGCCATCAAATAGCGAACACCGCTCGCCTGTAAACTCGTTGAGCAAGCGGCCACATAGTTTCTGCGAGTAGAAACCGTATTCGATCATGGCAGCCTCTTATCACGCCCCGCTGATTGCCGCAAATATCGCTACAGCAATGCCAATCCCTGCGAGCATTGCCCCCACAGACCAACGAACCTGCTCTTTCGTAACGAACGTCGCCTGTTGGTCGTCCAGCGCCTGCCGCCACTCATTGGTCGTGTCCATGCGCTTTTCATAGGCTGCATCGGCCTTATCCACTGCCTGCTGCAACGCTTCGAACCGGGTGTCGAAATGCTCTTTGAGAGTCCCAAGGTTCCAATCGTCAGCCACCGCCTTTGATCTCGTCTGCCTTGTCAGCCGCCGCCTCGGCAACTTCCTCGACCGCATCGCCGATCTCAGCATTCAAGCCCTTAGGACCGACCTTGAAACTAATCCGCTGGGTCACGTTCTCGGCGATGTAACCGAATGAGCCAACGCCCACGATTGCCAGCAACCCGTATGCGATATGCCGATTGGTCAGGTTATCGCCCAGCCAGATGATCCAGCCGATATAGCCGATGCTCGCCAGCGCCACGATGGAATAGACCACCGTGCGGGTGCCACGGCGGTATTCCTGTCTCACCCGAACGCCCCGAAATAAACGCCCGCGCCGATCACAATGCCGAACACCAGCACGATCAGCGCAATGTCGCCAAAGCGGTCGTAATACTCGGATAGCCGTTCCATCATGTCACATTCCTCAATGCCAACCGGCTGCCTTCCAGGCTATGAGATCGCCAATCATCAATGCGCAACCCACCAAAACCACTTCAGCGGGGGCAGCCAGCAGAATTACCCACCAAGGGAACACCCCGAAAAACCAAAGACCCGCGTTTGCTGTGATTAATGCCGCCGCCAACGCTGCCCAAACTTTCCAGCCAAGATCAATCATGCCACGTTCCTTATCCGGTGCGCGAACCAACCGAAGGCGAAATCTTCGAACTTGCTGTCACCACTGGCGAGCCGCAGATAATGCCCACCCTGCAACGCATCGAGCGCGCCAAGCATGGCCTTTGTCCCCACGTCGCCGCGCTTGCGTTTGAAGGCGCGGAAGGCGTTCATGGTGGCTGGTCCAACGTCGCCATCGACGGCCACATTCGGATAGGCGCGCCCGCGCTCATTGAAGGCATTCAAGGCTTCCTGAAACCACTGCGCGGCCCGACCAACCCCAGCGTTGACGCCGGTATCGATCAGTTCTTCGGCAACCTTCACGTCAAGCTCCGCCACATCGTCGAAATTGGGCGCTACGACATAGCGTATCCAGTAAATCTGAAACGCGGTCGATCGCGGCAGGTCGCGCATGTGTCCGACATAGCCATTCGCTCGCGCAACCGCTTCGGTGATCCCGAATTTGGTTGCACCGCCTGGATCGGAGGGATGATCTATGAAGCCGCCCTCGACTGCAATCACGCCGTCGATAATGGCTTTCAGGCGTTCGTTTGGTTCAGTCATCGGACCAACCCCAAATTCCCTTGATGGCAAGCGACAACGCCGCTACTGCCGCTGCGCCCAGACCGTAAACAAATGTCCACGCCAGATCGAACTGATCGAAAATAGGCAGGCCCATCCAGTAGATGATCGCCAAGGCGATGGCACCGATCAAACCAACCGACATTATCGACAACGCAATTCTTTCGTAAATCTTTTTCATGTCGTTCTCCTATCGCGGCACGTCCATTGCGCACGGCATGGAAATATCGTTTTGGCCGGACTTGTCGGCAAGCCGCTGGATGCTGCGCGCCGTGCAATCCATGAATGCCGCCCGCGCAATCAACTGGCGCTCGTGGTTATCCAGCTTCGCCTCAATCGCGGTCAGGCGGAGATTCGTCGTTACTTGCGCGGTTGTCCATCCACTCAGACCAGCGAAACCTATCGCGAGGAGCTTCCACAGATTGCCCTCGATCAGGCTTCTCACCCGATCCGTCATGGAAAACGGCCTTCAATAACCACCTTATCGCGACCAGCGCGCCAGCGAGAAACAAAAGGCTCGAAAATGTCATGTCCTACCCACCCCGCCAAGATGGCCCATTGAATCCATCCAATACCGGTTAGGACCATGCGGTACAGATAGGGGTCTCCTTCGCCCCCGATAATAAACCCAAGGCTATAGAACATCATGCCTATAAAACAAATACCTATAGCCTTTTGCGGCACTTTTGCAAGCGGGCGCATGACGATGGCCGCAGCAATTGCATCGATAATGAACCATTCGAACGGCTCGTGCAGGACCATCGCGGCCAGACTGGCTCCCAACAATGCCGCCCATGCGCGCAGTTTGCCCTCCCCGCTAAGGAAAGGCAAAACCACAATCATCGCAAGTTTCCAGTCGGTCACTCTTCTTCAACCTCATCGGGTGCAGCGAAGCCGGGGTCTATTTCCGGCGGTGCGGGTGGAGGGGGTGGAGGCGGAGGTGGTGGATCAGGTGGCATTGTCAGTTCCTTTCATCAAACACGGTAAACACCGGAAATGTAAAATGCATCGACAACCGTGTCGATAGCAAGCGCCGCCGCCACTCCGGTTGTGTCGGCGTAGGTTTGGATATTGACCAGCGAGCCGCTCGCGGGAATCGTGGCCTGCAAAATCTGCCCTGCAGGCACAGCAAGTGCGTTGCCCCAGCACGTCACCGGCTGAACCACATTGGCAGACGCGGCATAAGGCAGCCCTGATACCTGCAAGTCGCCGGTTCCGGTATGCGCCGACCAGCCAAGATTGGCCGAGAAGTGCACTGTATTGCCGATCCGGGTAAAGCGCCCGATCTGGAGGGTATAGGTGCCAGCGCCAGCCGCAGACACACCTTGCGCAACCGGGGTAAACGAGCCTTCCTCATACCAGTCGAGCGTTGACGCATCGGAAACCGCGACATTCGAGAACTTGAAATTCTTTGTGCGGTTGAGGAAACTGTAGTTGCCCGCCACCGCAACATCACCTTCCGCCAGCGAGTTGATGCCCATCGCGATGTTATTTGTCGCGGCCACGCCGGTTGTGGTTCCGTTGCCGTCCGTGACGATAATCGAACCCACCGTGTTGCCCAGCGTAGAGTTGCCAGACACTGCCGTTTCGCTGCTGCCCGCGCCGATGACTATGCCATAGCCGTCATTGCTGGTGCTGACATTGCCGGTGACCGAACTGTTTGGCGAGCCGAATAGAATAATCCCGTGGATAAGATTTGCTGCCGTGCCCGGACCGGCATCGCGCACACGGTTGCCGGAAACCACCGCTTCGGGCGAATTCTCGACATTGATGCCAAGACCATAAGGATCATCAATGACATTATTGGCGAAGACGATCCCGTAATTCTTTTTCGTTCCACCAGATGCATTGCCTTCGCTATGCAACGCGTTGAACTTGCCGCAAGCCGTGATGGTATTGCCGATGGCCTTGTTATCGTAGGTATCGCGGGTGCTGGCGTAGAACGCGATATTCTGCCCGCACTGATCGACGTTGCAGCCGAGCACAAGGTTGTTGTCGCCATTGGCGAAGGCCGTACCGTTATCAGCAAACCCGGTGATCTTGACCCCGACAACCGTGCTGTCGCTGACAAACTGGAAATTGATCGCGCTGCCGTTGGTGACGCTCGGAACCCCCGCCGCGAACGTCGCATCACCGGTAATCTTGCCGCCAAGAATATGGATGTTCGACAGGATCGCCCCGGCTGTGCCCACGGCCTGAAATGCGTTCAGGGTGGTGGTGTTGACCATGTGGATCGTGCCGTATTTCAAAACAGTGATATTGCTGTAAAGAACGATGGCCGTAATGATCCGGTAGGTGCCGGGCGGGATTATCACCGTGCCGCCGCCAGCGGTATTGACTGCATCGACCGCCGCCTGAATGGCCGAAGTCTGATCGCCGGTATCGCCTGCAACCGCGTTGTAAGGTGCATCAGTGATCGAAACAATGGCTTTCAGCTTCGCTCCAACTGTTGATACAGCATAGGTCGCTGCGTGCGAAAAGCCGACCAGTCCAGCACCTTTGGCCGTTGCGGTTGAAATCAGCTCGGTTTGCGTAATCGGGCGCTCGTAAGGATCATCGTCGGAAACGGTATTCCCGCCGTCATCGATGATTTTAACCCTGATATCGGTTTCAGCATAATACAGCGCCGGGACTATTGCGCCCACCGCAACCGGATAGGGATTGCTTGCAGGCGTGGTCAAAGCCGCGTCGGAGAATATCGAAACCGGCGTGGTCGTGCCCACCTGGTAGAAATAGATGTTGGCACCGTCCGAAATGCCGTTGCTGTCGATCACCCGGTTGGGGATGTAGGTAAAGCGCGCCATATGCGTCCCTTGTCTGGTTTGCTAGAGTGAACGGGTGAAAGTCTGGCAGGCCGTGCTATTGGCCGTTATCATCATGCAGTTTGTCAGGCCGGTTGCGGTCAAGCGGGCGATGTTGTTCGCGCTGCTGTTCTGGACCGTCACTGGTTAGGTTCCTCGGCTGCCAGTCTATTGCCTGAACTGCCAGTGAGCGCGCGCGACAATGCCTGCGCATCGTTCGCAATCAAAGGCTCTCTTGCGGCCAAAATACCAAGCTGTTGAGTAAGCGTCCTGCGAGATGCTTCCGGCGGCATTTTCGCAGTTCTGGCCAGCAGTCTGGCGAATGCAGGGGACGCCATAAGCGTGCCGGTCAGCAGTTGCGCAACGGCACCAGCGACGGCGAAGCCCGGATGAGCAAGCGTCAAAGCTGTAGCGCCAGCCACGTTTGCCCCGATAGCCACGCCGGTATTGGAAAAATTCGTCATCGATTGGCCGGTTTTGGTTCCTTCCGCGATCACCGCCAGATCGTTGAGGTCGTTGCGCATCTGCTTGTCGCCAAAAAGCGATACCTTGGCCTGCGGTGTCATCTTGTTCCAGTTGGTCAGAAACGTCGATGCACTGAACACTTCCCCGGCGGCATCTTGCGCGCCGGGATTGGCTCGTCCGATCCGGTCGATGATCACAGCACGAACCGTTGCCGCTTCGCTTTCAGGCATATTCGCCAGCAACCGCGACAAGCGGGCAGCGCCGCCCTGTTTGCCGCGCGCCATCGATTCCACCGCTGCGATGATGTCCTCTCCGCTTTTCGTCCCGTCGCGGCCAAGGATCGGTTGAAGAACGTTGTCGATGTGCTGAACGCGCTCTTTCCAGAATTTGTCCGCAGTCCTGAACGCATTCGCTGCATCATCCCGACCAACCGAACGCAAGCCGGTGTCGATATCATCAGCTACGCTCGAAAGAATATCCTTCCACATTTTCTGCTCTGAACTGCTGCGAAGCTGGCCGTTGTAAACCCCCTGCGATAGCGCCGTGCGAGCGTCCCTAAGCCCCTGTATCGAAGCTCCGCCAGCGATCCGTTCACGGAAAGCTTTCAACTGGCTCGCAACCCCGCTGTCGGCAGCCGGGTTCTGTGCCAGCCTCGCAATGGCCTCGTCGATAGCTGCAATCGTGCGGGCAGGCTTGATGGCCCTGACACTGCGGCCAAGTTCTGCCGCACGGTCGTAAAGTCTTGAGCCACGCTGCGCAGTTTGCTTGGAGAACTTCTCGGCAGCGCCGCGCACGATATCGCCAGCAACATCGGTTGTCGCGACTTCGCCGCCTTCGCTGGTCGCTGTGCGCTGGACCGCCTTCCCGAATTGTTCCTGGGATTGCTTGGCCTGCTTGACAACCGGCGCAACAGAAAGCGGGGACGCCCGCGTCCCGGTCGTGACCGCACGCGCCACTGCCCCGCCTGTTTCGGCAGGGAGCAAATCAACGCCTTGGCGCTGTGCTGCGCCAGCAAGGGCATTCGCCGCACGAGGGGCTGCGCTACGAGCCAAAGCATTGGCAGCGCCAAAGCCACCCACCCCGCCAGCCAAAGTCCCCGCAACAGCCCCGACAGGCCCGCCAGCGTCCTGTCCGATCTGTCCGCCCGCGCCAGCGCCAGCGCCAGCAGCGGTGTCGCGGATAGGTGAAGAGCCGACAATGCGGGCGACATTTTGTGTGACCCCCGGACTTGCAAGCGCAGCCACACCTCTTGCGGCAAGCCCGCCAGTCAATGCCGATGCAGCCGCTTGTCTCGCTGTCCGCCCGATTCCCTCAGGGCTTTCGGGCAGACCGGCGGTTTCCCTGAAAAGCCTGCCAGTATCGACTTGTCCCTCAAAACCGGCAGCATCGCTTATTGTCTGGGCTATTGGGTTGTTCACAATGCCGACAAGATCACCAATGCCCTCAGCGATGTCGCCAAACCCTTGAGCAATACCCTGCCCAAACTGCGAAAGAGTTGTCCCCCCGTCAGACGGCCCGCCACCGTTAGGGGGTTGAGTATCAAAGCCGAGTGGGTCTTGGATTTCGCGATCATCGGAACCAGAAACAGTTGTCAGAAATCCACGGCCCTCCTTATCAAAACGGATACCGGGCTTTAGATTGATTTCATCCGCTGAAGATGGGTCGATGCGTGCGAGTATATCGAGATACGCGCGCTTGGCCTCTGTCAGATTAGTAAGAAACTGACCTTGGCTTTGATTCGGGTCAAGATTAGCGATAGTGGATTTAAGGAGGTCCAGTTCGCGTTCCGTAATCTGACCCAACGCGCCGCCAGTTGGGGACGCATCGCGCATGGCCTGAAGTGCGGTGAACGCACTATTGGCATCGATAGTCTGAATGTTCGCAGCAAGGTCTTTGGCAGCCGTCCCAGGTACATCCCGCAGGATCGACCCTGAAAAACCTGTTTCGAACAAACCTCCGTTATCCGCGCTATCAAGCGCCACTGTGTCGATCTTGTCGATCACGCGCCTGATCTTTGAAACTGCATCGGCTTGACCGGATTCTACGCGTTGTTTTGCTTGAGCCTCTTCCGCTTGCTCGGCTTCGAATTTCTGGCGCTGCAAATCAAAACTGCCCTGCGCTATCCGCAACTGTTCGCGCTGGATAGCCTGATCATCTTCAGCGCGGCGCTCCGAAGGAGGCACCC
>JANLID010000025.1 GCA_024654105.1 Gallionella sp.
TTCACCGTAGCGCCCGAACAGCTGGCTGACCTGCAAGCAGGTTCCACGGTCAGCGTGGAAATTTTTCAGGTAGGTCAGCTCGTGGATGTGACAGGCGTATCCAAGGGTAAGGGTTATGCCGGCACCATCAAACGTCACCATTTCAAATCGGGTCGCGCTTCGCACGGTAACTCCAAGTCGCATAACGTGCCGGGTTCCATCGGTATGGCGCAGGATCCGGGACGCGTGTTCCCGGGTAAGCGTATGACCGGTCATCTGGGCGACGTACAAAGAACCGTACAGAATTTACAGGTCGTGCGTGTTGATGTTGCGCGTCAGTTGCTGCTGGTAAAAGGCGCTGTTCCAGGTTGTATAAACAGCAGCATTGTCGTGCGTCCAGCAGCGAAGGCGGGTGCGTAATGGAACTCAAAGTCATCAATGATAAAGGTCAGGCGACTGCGAACATGAGTGCGTCGGATGAATTATTTGGGCGTGAATACAACGAAGACCTGGTGCATCAACTGGTTACCGCCTACATGTCCAATGCGCGTGCGGCGAACAGTAAGCAAAAAGGTCGCAGCGAGATTGCCAAGAGCACCCGCAAGCCGTTCGCCCAAAAGGGTACTGGCCGTGCTCGTGCCGGTATGGCATCCAGTCCGCTGTGGCGTGGGGGAGGCAAGATTTTTCCGAACACCGGCGAAGAAAACTACACGCACAAGGTGAACCGCAAGATGTACCGCGCGGGTTTGGCTGCGATCTTGTCGAAGCTGGTCAGCGAGAACCGCCTGGTGGTGGTGGACAGCCTGACGGTTGAGGCGCCCAAGACCAAACTGTTGGCGCAGAAAATAAAAGGGATGGGTTTGGATGGGCGGCTGTTGATTATCACCGACAATCTGGACGAAAATCTGTATCTGTCTTCGCGTAACCTGCCCAACGTGCTGGTGCTGGAAGCCAATCAGGCCGACCCGGTCAGTCTGGTGCGTTTTCCAAACGTGATTGTGACACGCAATGCCGTGGCCAAAATTGAGGAGATGTTCGCATGAGCGCGCAACAATTCAGCCAGGAGCGCTTGATGAAGGTGTTGCTCGCTCCGCAAATCTCCGAGAAGGCGACATACATTGCCGACAAGAATAAACAGGTGATCTTCTGCGTTGTGCCTGACGCGACCAAGCCAGAAATTAAGGCGGCGGTCGAAATGATGTTCAAGGTGAACGTTGACAGTGTGCAAGTGGCTAACGTCAAGGGCAAGGTCAAACGCGCCGGACGCTATGTCGGACGCCGCAACAACTGGAAGAAGGCATATGTATGCCTGGCGGCCGGCCAGGAAATCAATTTTGCTGCAAGCGAGCAAGGATAAATCATGGCATTGATTAAACTGAAACCAACAACCCCCGGGCAGCGTGCGGTATTGCGCGTGGTCAACCCTGACCTGCACAAGGGTAAGCCGATTGCTTCGCTGGTTGAAAAGAAGAGCAAGACTGCGGGCCGTAACAATAATGGCCATATCACCACTCGCCACATGGGCGGCGGCCACAAGCAACACTATCGCCTGGTAGATTTCAAGCGTAACAAGGATGGCATTCCGGCGACCGTAGAGCGTCTGGAATACGATCCGAATCGCAGCGCGAATCTGGCTCTGTTGTGCTATGCCGACGGTGAGCGCCGCTACATCATTGCGCCCAAAGGAATTGCTGCCGGCGCTACGCTGGTGAGCGGTTCGGAAGCGCCGATCAAGCCGGGCAATGCTTTGCCGCTGCGCAACATTCCGGTCGGCTCCACGATACATTGCATCGAAATGCTGCCGGGCAAGGGCGCGCAGTTGGCGCGTTCTGCCGGCACTTCCGTTCAGTTGCTGGCGCGCGAAGGCAGCTACGCGCAATTGCGTTTGCGCTCCGGCGAAATCCGCAAAGTGCACATCGATTGCAAGGCGACCTTGGGCGAAGTGGGCAATTCCGAACACAGCCTGCGCTCCATCGGCAAGGCCGGTGCCATGCGTTGGCGCGGTGTGCGTCCGACCGTTCGCGGTGTGGTGATGAACCCGGTCGATCACCCGCACGGTGGTGGTGAAGGCAAGACCGCCGCTGGCCGTCACCCGGTCAGTCCATGGGGTGTACCGGCCAAGGGCTTTCGCACTCGTCGCAACAAGCGTACCAGCGGCATGATCGTGCGCCGCCGCTTTAAGGTTTAAGGGGTAAGTAAACATGGCACGTTCCATTAAAAAAGGTCCATTTGTTGACGCGCACTTGCTCAAGAAGGTTGAGGTGGTGCGTGCAACCAACGACAAACGCCCGGTGAAAACCTGGTCGCGCCGTTCCACGGTGCTTCCCGAATTCGTCGGCCTGACAATCGCGGTGCATAACGGTAAGCAGCATATCCCGGTGTACATATCCGAAAACATGGTTGGTCACAAGCTGGGCGAATTTTCCCTGACGCGCACCTTCAAGGGGCATGCGGCTGATAAAAAAGCGGCAGTCAAAAAATAAGGGGGCATGATGACAACGACTACTGCGGTTGCAAAAAATATTCATCTGTCCGCGCAAAAAGGTCGCCTGGTTGCCGATCAGATTCGAGGTTTGCCGGTGGCGCAGGCGCTCAACATCCTGGCCTTCAGCCCGAAGAAGGGCGCCGGGATTATCAAGAAAGCTCTTGAGTCGGCGATTGCAAATGCCGAACACAACGATGGCGCTGACATCGATGAGTTGAAGGTAACAACCATTTACATTGACAAGGCGGCGTCGCTGAAGCGCTTCATGGCGCGCGCCAAAGGCCGTGGCAATCGCATCGAAAAGCAAACTTGTCACATTACAGTCAGCGTCGGGAGTTAAGGGTAGATTATGGGACAGAAAATTCATCCAACCGGTTTCCGGTTGTGCG
>JANLID010000028.1 GCA_024654105.1 Gallionella sp.
CAGCGCCAATACGCCGCTCACCTCACCCATGACTCCCAATGGAAGCACAAGCACATCGCACATGCCATAAAGCTCGGCACGCTCGCGCCAGGACGCAAAACCCGGCGCGTCCACAGCAAACGAACAGGGGTAATCCTGGGAAATTGCCCGCCCCACCGGGCCGCGCCCTTCCGGCGTATCGTCCCAGCGCACGCGCAACCCTTCCAGATATGCGGTCTCCCCTGCCGCGGCAGCGATACTGACCGTCCCGTCGGCTTCCTTCATGCCGACCCAGACCAGCTTGAACTCGAACAGTTCGGCAATCCGCTGGCAAATTTCAGCCAACAGCGGAGGCCTGTCCAAATCCCTCAGAATCAACCGGTCAAGCTCTTGCGAAAAAAGGTCGGCGGCCAGCAGCTCGCGCTGGCGATTGCGCTGTCCGAGCAGTTTCAGTTCGCGCCGCATGATCGGCACCAGCCGCGCCAGGCTGTTCAGGCAGACAATATCCCGCGCGCCGGAGCGCATCGCGCCAACGACATGGTCATGTTCGGCATTATCCAGATAGGCCAGCAGCGGGATGTCCAGCCCCCTCATACGCAGCAGTCTGACAGTCTGCTCAAGCAAACTCTGGCCAGTCGGTAAATATTCAATTCTATGGCATTGGCCGGTACGAGCGCTGGAGCGGCGTTCAAGCACGCCCCGGCGGGCCGGCGAGCACTCAACGATCAGCACGTCCCAATGTTCCGGGAGCATCCTCTCCAGATCGTCCAGCGTATCCGCACATTGGTGATGGGGATCAAAGCCGCCCTGGCGCAGTTCATCCAGCAACCGGCCTGTAACCTCATCCGGAATCCTGATCAACAACATACGCAGTGGGATGGACATAAACTACCTCATGCTAAAAACAAGATCGCGCTGGCGCGGCTGCATCCAGTATGCCAACTGCTCGCGGAAAAATCCGGTGAACTGCGCAAGATCAACCGGCTTGGCCACGAAACTGTTCGCCCCGACCTGGTAGGCCATCAGCACATCGGCCTGGGTATGCTCGGCAGAAAATGTAACGACGGGAACGTCGCGTGTCGCAGGATGAATGCGCAATTTGCGCAGTATCGCCAAACCATCCAGTTTCGGCAGTTTTAAGTCGAGCATGATGAAATGCGGCATTTGCCTCTTGCTTTCGATGCTGTCATCCAGCCATTTCAGCACCGCATCGACCCCTTCCGCTACGGTCAGATCGAGTTCCGCGCAGCAATCCGAAGCCGCACGATGCGCCAGATCAATAGCGGATAAATCATCCTCGATCAGCAATACGTTGTAGCGAAGAAAATTCACGCGCATTTTTCCTCAGGCATGTGTCTTCACCCAATTTGCAACAGAGGCCAGCGCCGCAGCCAGGTGCTCTGGTTGCGTCCCGCCGGCCATCGCCATGTCCGGCCTGCCGCCGCCTTTACCACCAACCTGCTGCGCCACCACATTTACCAGATCACCCGCCTTGACCCGCGCGGTCAAATCCGGCGTCACTCCCGCAATCAGACTGACCTTTCCGTCGGCAACCGAGGCCAGCACGATGGCCGCTGTATGTAATTTATCCTTGAGTTTGTCCAGCGTCTCGCGCAACACTGCAGCATCCGCACCGTCAAGTCTGGCCACCAGTACCTTGATGCCGTTGATGTCCTGTGCCTGCGCCAGCAGTTCGTCGCCCTGCGCGGAAGCCAGTTTGGATTTCAGTGTGGCGAGTTCTTTCTCCAACGATTTAACGTTGTCGAGGATTTGCGCGATGCGCGCCGCCGCCTCCTGCGGCTGTGCCTTCACCGCACCCGCCACCTGCCGCAATTGCTTCTCCTGCTGCTGCACCAGCGCCAGTGCGCCCTCGCCGGTCACCGCCTCGATGCGCCGCACCCCCGCCGCCACGCCGCTCTCGGCCAATATTTTGAACAGCCCGATGTCGCCGGTGCGCTTCACATGCGTGCCGCCGCACAGCTCGCGCGACGAACCGATATCCAGCACGCGCACCTCGTCGCCGTACTTCTCGCCGAACAGCATCATCGCGCCGGTCTGCTGCGCGTCCCCGATGGACATCACGCGCGCCTGGCATTCCGCGTTGGCGAGTATCTCGGTATTCACAATGCTTTCCACCCGGAGGATTTCTGCATCGGTCAACGGCTGAGTATGCACGAAGTCGAAGCGCGTCTTGCTCGCATCCACCTGCGAGCCTTTCTGTTGCACATGACTGCCGAGCACCTCGCGCAACGCCCTGTGCATCAGGTGCGTCGCCGAGTGGTTGCGCACCGTGCGGCTGCGCGCCGTGACATCCACGCGGGCGGTGACGCCATTGCCCACGGTCAGCTTGCCGGTCTTCACCACGCCGTGATGACCGAACACCGTTGCCTGAATCTTCTGCGTATCTTCCACGGCGAGGATGCCATGCGTGCCGCGCAACTCACCACAGTCGCCGACCTGCCCGCCGGATTCGGCATAGAACGGCGTGTCGTCGAGCACCGCCACGCCGATGTCGCCCTCGTTCAATTCATTGACCGGTGTGCCATCCTTGTACAGCGCGAGGATGTTGCCCCTGCTTTCCAGCAGGTCATAGCCATGAAAGATCGTTGCCGGGCCTTCGTATTCCAGGTTCGCCGCCATCTTGAACTTGCCCGCCGCGCGCGCCTGCTCCTTCTGGTGCGCCATCGCCTTGTCGAAAGCCGCAACATCAACGGCGACGCCATGCTCGCGGCACACGTCCTGCGTCAGGTCGAGCGGGAAGCCGTAGGTGTCGTGCAGCTTGAAGGCAGTCTCGCCGTTGAAAATAGCCGTTCGTGGTGAGCTTGTCGAACCATGAACGGCTTGCCCTTCGACAGGCTCAGGGCGAACGGATTTGAGGTCGGCCTCGAGTATCGCCATGCCATGTTCGATGGTCGCAAAAAAACGCTCCTCTTCCAGCTTGAGTATTCCCTTCACGCGCACTTGTTCGGCAACCAGTTCCGGATAAGCCGCCCCCATTTGCTCCACCAGATCGGGCACCATCTTGTAAAAGAACGCATCGCGCGCGCCCAGCTTGTAACCGTGGCGTATCGCGCGACGGATGATGCGGCGCAGCACATAGCCGCGCCCTTCGTTGCCGGGAATCACGCCGTCGGCGATCAGGAAGGAACAGGCGCGGATATGGTCGGCCAATACTTTCAGCGAAGGCGAATCGGGGTCGGCACAATGGGTTTCGCGCGTTGCCGCTTTGATTAGTGCCTGAAATAGGTCGATCTCGTAATTGGAATGCACCTGCTGCAACACCGCCGAAATGCGCTCCAGCCCCATGCCGGTATCCACCGACGGCCTGGGCAGCGGATGCATTACGCCGTGCTCGTCGCGGTTGAACTGCATGAACACGTTGTTCCAGATTTCGATGTAGCGGTCGCCGTCTTCCTCGGGCGATCCGGGCAAGCCGCCAGGAATATGCGCGCCGTGGTCGTAGAAAATCTCGGTGCAAGGGCCGCACGGTCCGGTGTCGCCCATCATCCAGAAGTTGTCGGATGCGTAGCGCGCACCCTTGTTGTCGCCGATGCGAATCACCCGCCCGGCGGTCAGTCCAATCTCTTTAGTCCAGATGTCGTATGCCTCGTCGTCCTCGGCATACACGGTGACGTAGAGCTTTTCCTTGGGCAGCTTGAATACCTCGGTCAGCAGTTCCCAGGCATACTCGATCGCTTCACGCTTGAAATAATCGCCGAAGCTGAAGTTGCCGAGCATCTCGAAAAAAGTGTGGTGGCGCGCGGTGTAGCCGACGTTCTCCAGATCGTTGTGCTTGCCGCCGGCGCGCACGCATTTCTGCGACGACGCGGCGCGTGTATAGGGGCGCTTGTCGAAACCGAGAAACACATCCTTGAACTGGTTCATTCCCGCGTTGGTGAACAACAGCGTCGGGTCTTCGTGCGGCACCAGCGAGCTGGACGGCACCACGGCGTGTCCTTTCGAGGCAAAATAATCCAGGAATTTCTGGCGGATCTCACTGCTTTTCATGTTTTGCATCCATCGCTAATATCGTTGCAACAGGCGGCTCTCAAGGTATATCTGGGCGCACCGGACAAGGCGCGCATCATACCATTCCTCCAGCAACCACACCCGATCAGCGCGACATCAACTTGGCGCGCAGATGCGCCAGCTTATATGCTCACTGCCATGTTCAATTTACCCCGGATTGTCAAATAAAACCTTCTTCAATTGTAGGAGCACGCCCTGCGTGTGATTGTTCTTTCGATTCGCGAGCAGGGCTCGCTCCTACGCGGGATTTTCCGGCTAATGGATTTCTTGGGTTTATATCTCATTGGCAGAGGTCACATGCGCAAAATTCACCTGCAATGTGTCGAAGTGTACCTTGCCGCACTGAATCTTTGCCCATTCTGAACCGCGTAATTTCAATTGATCTTTGGTGGATTTTGTTTCGCGCACCAAATAAACCTTGGCATCTTCCTGTTTCACAATCGCCCAATCCGGGTTATAGGTGCCCATGGGTGTATCGATCTTGAACCACCAGGGCAGTTTGATGAACAGCTCGATGTCCGTACGTGTACTCATGGCATCGGCGAAGGCGCGCTCCACTTCCGACTCGAACAGCACTGCATCGTAGACGCTGTTGTCCACTTCGATCATGCTGGTCAGCGCGCCGGTAATTTCTTCCGCTTCAAACAACATCATTTCGTATTCCTGACCGTTGATGCGCTCGTACTTGATGCCGGCTATCATCAGATTGTGTAGTTCCGCATCAATAGCCTGCTGGGCTTGCTCAAGAAATTGCTGCGGATTGTTCTGAACCTCGTTCAAACGATTGGAGCGTATCAATATCTCGGTGATCGCTTTACGCGTGAGTTCGGTTTTGGCTTGCAGATAGCCGAGCATATCCGGCACGTTGATTGAATGGTAATCCTTCGTCCCAGCTTCGCGTATACCTAACAACTGCGTATCCACGCCATCACCGGACATGACGATGCCGCTTTTCTGAACACCGATTCTGCTCGGCGCAATCTTGTTTCGCGCAGCTAAATTCCTGGCGGCGCGGTCAACCAACTCCTGCGTTTTATATTCCACCGCATAGCGAGTCTTATGCTTGATGCGATTCCATAGCTCCTTGAAATCAGCATTCAACCGCCAGCCTTGCTTCAGCTTCGCCGTTCGCGCTTCCTTCTTGTTGACGATGCGCCCCTCGAACTTCACGCCGCATTCATCTTCAATCTCGGTTTGCAGCTTCGCAGCAAACTCGTCGTAATGCTCGTTGGCAATCACCGTCAGCCGGTTGATGCTGGCATCGAAGCAACGCTCGCCGCTTTCCAGCACCGGCAAACGCAAGCCCCGGCCTATCTCCTGCCGCTTCTTGATTTCGGACTTGGTTTCGTTCAGCGTGCAAATCTGGAACACGTTCGGATTGTCCCAGCCCTCGCGCAGCGCAGAATGGCTGAAAATAAAGCGCAGCGGTTCATCTGGCGACAACAGCCGTTCCTTGTCCTGCATGATGAGCGCGTAAGCATCATCGTCCGCCGCCGTGTCGCCGCGCGTGTCTTTCGCTATGCCTTTGACAGCGGCGAAGTAGCCGTTGTGTACCTTCTCCACCGGCAACGGCGACAGCTCGCGATACTTCGGCAAGACCGATAATTCTTTGTAGGCCTCAATGAACCAGAGACGAATCTTGCCATCCTCGGTAGCGTAGTTCGCAACCCGGTCAATGAAAAACAACGACAACACTTTCAAGCGCGCATCCGCTCCGGCAATATCAGGCAACAACCTCTTGATACGCAGCTCTTTGTCAAAATGCTCACGCACCGTTTCGCGTATCTGCACACGCATTACATCATCGCCGCGCCCACCATGCGTCTGGCCGACATGCAGCACCAGCCCGTTGGTGAAACTCACATAACCATCCGCCGCAGGGATCGAATCATCCTTTTTCCCATCGGGAAAAAGTCGATTGCCTCCTCGCCCGCTTGCGGGAGAGGATTGAGGTGAGGGCACTCTTATCTCGTCCACAATGTGGCCCGCATAATTGCCACGCTCATTAGTCTTCTCGAACAAATCCACGCCGCCCGCGCTGATGGAAATACTCTTGCGCTGCGGCCCGGTTTTTTCGTTCACATCGATCAGCAATTTGGCGGTGACCTTGGTCTTGGTCGCGCTGATGCTTTGTACCCGAATAAAAGGCTGGTTGAAATCCGGATCATCCAGCACCGAACTGACCTCAATGCGCTTCACCAGCTTCAGGTCGTAAGCCTGCACCGGGTCGAGTTTGTAAACGAGGTTGTATTTATTTCGATGGGTCGCCGAATAGCGCAGCGTGCATAGCGGATTGAGGCTGGCAATGGCTTTCCTGGCCTGCTCGCTCTCCATGTTCTGCGGCTCATCCAGCACCACAATCGGCTGTGCGGCCTGTACAAACTCAATCGGCTTGCGCCCGGAAAGCTGGTCTTTGTCCTGGTGAATCACATTGTTTGATTGCTTGTTGAAGGCATCAATGTTCATCACCAGAATTTGCAGCGTACTGCTTTGCGCGAACTGGCGCAGCTTGGAATATTGCTTCGAGTCATACACCCAGCTATCGAACGCCACATTGCCGAACATCGCCTGAAAATGTTCCTTCATCAAACGCAAGCTGGTAATGACACCCTCGCGTATCGCCACGCTCGGCACCACGATAATGAACTTGCTGAACCCGAATCGCTGGTGCAACTCGAAAATGGAACGCAGGTAAACGTAAGTCTTGCCCGTGCCAGTTTCCATCTCCACCGAAAAGTTCATGCCATCCAGCGCATCGCTGCTCGGTAACTTGTTAGCCTGTTGCACCGCTTGCAAATTGCGCAACAACGCCGCCTCATCCAATGAGAACTGGTTGCACACACCCAGCTCCGTCAGCCCCGCCAGCGAGCCCACATCAAAGGCAAATTCGAACGCGCCGGAACTCAGCGACTGCCCGTCAAACAGACCGAGCACCGCATTAGTGGCATCGCGCTGATATTTCTGGTTGCTGTCGAACTTAATTTTCATATTTACTTATTGTTTTTAAAGCTTATTTTTCAGGGCAATATTTGTGTTAAGTCTGCCTTACACAACGATGCTTGTGTAAGGCAAAACATATTATACTTTACACAAGCATCGTTGACGTTGTCAGGGCATACACAACTATCCAATCACTTTTCTTCCTTCAGCGATATTAATCAGGTCTGGCAAGGCAAACACAGCGGGGGTTCTTCCCGATGATTCGCGCAGGCGAATAATCAGCCCATCTTGTTTAATATGGCCGAGAATGCCATTAGCGGTCATGCGATTTTCTATCCCTGCCAATCGGCTGAAATCGGTGGCGTTCAAAATAGGCCGCATAAAAAACGCATCCAGGGCGGGTACGGCAAACTGTGAATGAGTTGACGCGATAAAGCGTTGCTTCAACGTATCGTATAACTCCAGTATTTGTTTGGCCTTAACCAGATTGGCATCCGCTTGCAAAACGATTGCCTCCAGAAAAAACTCTATCCAGCCCTGCCAATTGCCGTCATCGGTAATCGCCAGCAGCCCGTCGTAATATTGGTCGCGGTGAGCTTCCAGATATTCGGACAAATAAAACATCGGGCGCGACAGCGTCTTGCGCTGAAACAGCAGCAGCGGAATCAACATGCGGCCAATGCGGCCATTACCGTCTTTGAACGGGTGCAAAATCTCGAACTGCGCGTGCGCAACCGCCACCTGTAGAACCGGATCTTCGTCCTCAGCAGCCAGGTAATTCGCCCAAGCGTCGAGAGCCTGCGGCAACACCATCGGGTTGGGCGGCACAAACCGGGCTGCTTTCATGGGCGAACCATGGCGGCCTATCCAATTCTGGTCGATACGAAACTCACCGGGTGTCTTGTCGGAACCACGCACGCCCTGCATCAACCGTTGATGCACGCCCTTGATCAGCGACAACGAGAGCGGGCGATGCGCCAAGGCTTGCTCGGCATCGCGCATCGCGGCGCGGTAATTGGAAATTTCCTCGATATCTGCATGGCGCGCT
The DNA here is from genome assembly GCA_024654105.1 of Gallionella sp. Lineage (GTDB taxonomy): Bacteria > Pseudomonadota > Gammaproteobacteria > Burkholderiales > Gallionellaceae > Gallionella. The sequence goes on from JANLID010000028.1 coordinate 7,997, forward strand.
TGCGCCTGCTCAATACCGGCATCCTGTTGCAACACCTCTTCCAGCGTGGCTTGCGTGCCCTCGATACGGGACGACAATACCGCTTCATTCGCCGTAATCGGGGAAAGCAGCACGGCAGGATTGGGCAACGCCTGCAACATGCCGTCGTACCGCGCCAGCGCGGCATTGGCCTTGCCCACCAAAGGCACCAACCGGCGCCAGTCGAGATCGGTGACTGGAAGCGCGGGTGGGGCGCAAGGAGATTGTTGGGACATGATATTTCTCCTACACCGTCTTGAAGACAATCCCGTGCGATTGCGCTTCCAGCACGGTGTTGGTTTTCAGCGCATCGTTGCCGTCAAACGCGACATCCAGGCACAGCACCATTTGTGGCTTGCGGGCGAACAGGGCGCGCAGCGTGTCGCGGTCGAGGTGAGGTTCCAGGCAGATCAACAGGTTGCCGTCGGACACAGAATAAGAAGCCGTTCGTGCTGAGCTTGTCGAAGCACGTCCTGAGCCTGTCGAAGCGGCATGAGCGGCCTGCCCTTCGACAGGCTCAGGGCGAACGGGTAGACGTATTTCTTCCACCCGCGCCGACAACGGCATCCCGCATTTCAAAATCAGTTCGTGCAACCGGTCTTGATCGCTACGTTCAGGCTGGATATTGTCGGCATACAGGCTCAACTGCTCCGCCAGTTGCTCGGCGGATTGCGGCGCTTGGTCCGAGCGCCAGATTTTGAAATTGCTGGAATCGAGCTTGAAGGCGCGGAAGCCTAAATCTCCCTCACCCCTGCCCCTCTCCCGGTGGGCGAGGGGTTCCGGCTTCCCTCTCCCTTCGGGAGAGGGATTGAGGGTGAGGGAAATCTGTGGCGAAACCGACGACTCTTTTTCGCCAAGCTTCACAATCACCCGCCGCACCCGCTCGCGGGTGATGTGCGCGATGGTCGGGTATTGCGGTTTGTCGGTTTTTTCGGGGAGCTGGACGAGGATGAACTTGCGGTTGCCGCCGCCCTCCTGATTCAACTCAAGCACCGATTGCGCGGTTGTGCC
>JANLID010000043.1 GCA_024654105.1 Gallionella sp.
CCGTCGGTGTGGCACATCAACGAAGGGCATGCAGCGTTTATGGTGCTGGAACGAATTCACGAAAAGATCATCGACGAAGAAATGGATTTTGCATCCGCGCTCGAATGTGTGGCAGCCAACACCATCTTTACTACGCATACTCCGGTGCCGGCCGGGCATGACCATTTCAGCGAAGGTCTGGTGCATGCCTACTTCGAACACTATTACCCGGAACTCAAGCTGGACCGCGAGGAATTTCTGGCACTGGGCCGCACCAAGAGTAGCCCTGATTTCAACATGACTGCGTTGGCCATCCGCGGCACGCGTTTCAATAATGGCGTATCGCGCATTCATGGCGAGGTCTCATCAATCATCTGCGGTGACATGTGGCCGGAAATCGAGCACAAGGAAAACCCGATGACTTATGTCACCAACGGCGTGCATGCGCCGACTTTCCTGGCGTCCGAGTGGATCGAAACACTGGAGCGGCATCTCGGATTGGAATGGAGCTCGCGCATGAACGACGTGGGTTTCTGGGAGGGAGTCGAGAATATCCCCGATCACTTGTTCTGGAGCGTGCGCCAATCGCTGAAAGCCAAGATGCTGAACGCGGTGCGCGAGCGCATCAGCGAGCAGCATTTCCGCAATCATGGCTCCGAAGCGCATCTGGATCGCCTGCTCAAATACGTCAATCCGGAAAACCCGAACATCCTTACCATCGGTTTTGCGCGGCGCTTTGCTACTTACAAGCGCGCGACCATGCTGTTTGGCAATCTGGATTGGCTGCGAGAAATTTTAAATGGCTCGGAGCGTCCCGTCGTATTCATTTTTGCCGGGAAGGCACATCCGGCAGATATCCCGGGGCAGGACCTGATCCGCCGCATTACCCAGATTTCCAAAATGACGGAGTTCATCGGCAAGATACTGGTTGTGGAAGGTTATGATCTTGCCCTGTCGCGCAAACTGGTTTCCGGCGTGGATGTCTGGTTGAATAATCCGCTGTATCCGCTGGAAGCGAGCGGCACCTCCGGCATGAAGGCCGGTATCAACGGCGCCATCAACCTGTCCGTGCTGGACGGCTGGTGGGGCGAGAGTTATGACGGAAAAAACGGCTGGGCAATCAAACCGGTATCGGAATCATTGAGCGAAGAAGTTCGCACACATGAAGAAACACGCACGCTCTACGAGCTGCTGCAGGATCAGGTCGTGCCGTTATATTACGGGCATGGCAAGATGGGGTTTTCACCCGACTGGGTGAAAATGTCAAAACGCTCGATGGCCACGATCATGCCGCGCTTCAACGCCAAGCGCATGGTGGGCGAATATCTGGCCAAATGCTACCTGCCGGCCAGCCGACAATATCGTTTGTACAGACAGAACAAAGGTGAAAATTCGATCATCATCGCCGTTTGGAAAGCGCGGGTCCGCCACGCTTGGCCAGGTGTTTCGCTGCGGCGGCTGGATGAGGGTCAGAAAGCCATCAATTTTGGAGAGGGCTTGCGTTTTGAAATTGCTGCTCGGCTGAATGGTCTCGATCCCGAAGACGTGGTCGTGGAAATATTGATCGGCCTGTTTACCAAACGGGAAAAACTCCGGGATACGACCCGATACAGCTTTGAAGCCACCGGCACAACCACAAAAGCGGGTGAACAAGTGTTCGCGCTGGAGATGCAACCGGAGCAATGCGGCAAGCTGGAATACCGCATTCGCATCTATCCATACCATGAGATGCTGACCCATCCGTTTGAGTTGGGCATGATGCGCTGGCTGTAATTCTTATCTTTCAAAACAGCAATAACAATGTAGGGTGCATTCCATGCACCATTGCCATTGGTGCATGGAATGCACCCTACAATATTTCACTATCGATTGAAAAATTGAATAACAGATGTCCGAATTGAAAGTCCTGTTTGCGACTTCCGAAGTCGCCCCGTTGATCAAGACCGGCGGTCTGGCCGATGTCAGCGGCGCGCTGCCCGCCGCGTTGCGCGCCATCGGCGTGGATGTGCGCATACTGGTGCCGGGATACCGGCAAGTCATCGCGCAACTGGGGCAACACAAAGTCGTCGCGACCTTCGATGCGTTGCCGGGCTTCCCGCCGGCGCGGCTGTTGTCCGGCGCGATGGCGCACGATGTGCCGTTGCTGGTGCTCGACTGCCCGGTTCTGTACCAGCGCGACGGCGACCCCTATCAGGATAGCGGCGGCCATGACTGGGCAGACAATGCGCTGCGCTTCGGCCTGCTGTCCAAAGTTGCCGCCGTGCTGGGCAGCGGTGACTCACCGCTAGCCTGGCACCCGGATGTGGTGCATTGCAACGACTGGCAAACCGGCTTGACGCCTGCCTATCTGCGCTTTACGCACGGCTCCGCACCAAGCGTGTTCACCGTCCATAATCTGGCTTTTCAGGGAATTTTTCCACCCGGGACGGTGCATGATCTTCACTTGCCGCCATCCTGTTTTGGCATCAACGGTGCGGAGTATTACGGCAACCTGTCGTTCCTCAAGGCAGGGCTGTTCTACGCCGGGCACATCACCACCGTCAGCCCGAACTACGCGCAGGAAATCCAGCAAGAGACATTTGGTTTCGGCATGCAAGGCTTGTTGACCACGCGCCGCGATGATCTCACCGGCATCCTCAACGGCATCGACACCGACGAGTGGAATCCCGTCACCGATCCCTACCTGAGCAAAAAATTCAGTGCCCGGCACATGACCGGCAAAGCCGCCAACAAGCAGGCGCTGCAAAGCAGATTGG
>JANLID010000052.1 GCA_024654105.1 Gallionella sp.
ATTGCTGATTGGTTTGTTCCTGCTGCGCGGGACGTTCACCTTTATCAGCAATTACACCGTCAACTGGATCTCGACCCGGCTGGTGATGGATTTGCGCAACCTCATGTTCCAAAAGCTCATCACCCTGCCTACCCCGTATTATGACAACGCATCCTCCGGATCGGTGATTGCCAATGTCGCTTTCAATGTGAATCAGGTGACATCCGCCGGCACCAACGTAATCACCGTGCTGGTGCGCGACAGCTTTACCATCCTGGGGTTGCTCGCGTGGATGCTCTATCTCAACTGGACGCTGACCCTGATCGCTCTCGTGATGGCCCCGCTCATGGCCCTGATTGTGAGGCTGTTCAGCGGCAGGCTGAGACAACTGAGCCGCAGTTTGCAAGACTCCATGGGAGACATCACGCACGTGCTGGATGAAACGCTGGGCGGACACAAAGTGGTCAAGATATTTGGCGGCCAGGATTATGAAAAGCAACGCTTCCTCAAAGCCACCAACCGCAACCGCCTTTTCGGCATGAAGTACACCATCGCCGCGAGCGCCAACGTCCCTCTGGTACAACTGCTCGCCGCCATTGCACTGGCGCTTATCGTCTACATCGCCACCCTGCAATCTTCTGCCGACCAGACGACCGTGGGCGGGTTCGTCTCCTTCGTCGCCGCCATGCTGATGCTGCTTGCGCCGGTCAAGCGCCTCACCGGAATCAGCGAATCCCTGCAGAAAGGCCTGGCGGCGGCGGAAATCGTATTTGACCTGCTCGATCGCGAATCCGAACCCGACAACGGCACACTGGAAATCGCGTGGGCCAAGGGCGAGCTCGAATTCCAGCATGTCAGCCTGCGCTACCAGGAAGACGGCGGCTGGGCGCTGCGCGACATCTCGCTCAAAATCGTGCCAGGCGAAACCATCGCCCTGGTCGGCCCGTCCGGCAGCGGCAAGACATCGCTGGTCAATCTGATCCCGCGGTTTTTCCACCCCACCAGCGGCAAAATCCTGATCGATGGCTGCGACATAGTGACCTTCCGCCTCACCAGCCTGAGAGACAACATCGCCTTCGTCAGCCAGGACGTGGTGCTGTTCAATGACACCATCGCCGCCAACATCGCTTACGGACGCCAGGTCAAGGCGAGCGAAGCGGAAATCATTGCCGCCGCCGAAGCCGCTCATGCCATGGAGTTCATCCTGGATATGCCGGAAGGACTACGAACCCTGGTCGGCGAAAACGGCGTCAAACTCTCTGGTGGCCAACGGCAGCGCATCGCGATCGCCAGGGCAATTCTCAAGAATGCACCGATCCTGATTCTGGACGAGGCCACTTCGGCGCTGGACACCCACTCGGAGCGCCATGTGCAGGCGGCGCTGGAAACACTGATGCAGAATCGCACCGCCCTGGTCATCGCCCACCGCCTCTCCACCATCGAGCATGCCGATCGCATCGTGGTGGTCGAAAAAGGCAGCGTTGCGGAGGTCGGCACGCATCGCGAATTGCTGGACCGGGATGGCCTCTACGCCAAACTGCACCGCATCCAGTTTGCCACGGCTGGCAGCGCTCCATTGGATCGCGAAATTGGAGCGTGACACTACCCGGGATGCGCCGCCCGGTAAAATGCAAGCGCGCTCGGGAACGGCGCCGGGCAGGTTCACCGTTGTGCATACCGAATCCTCCAAAGGCTGGGGCGGGCAGGAAAATCGCGTCCTGCATGAGTCCATCGGCCTGAAAAAACTCGGCGCAAGAGTTCTGATTCTTTGCCAGCCGG
>JANLID010000055.1 GCA_024654105.1 Gallionella sp.
CTACGAAGCATATGTAGCCGCGCAGGAACGAGTAGAAATGCTATATCGCGACCAGCAGCAATGGGCTCGCCGCGCCATCCTCAACGTGGCCGGCATGGGAAAATTCTCCAGCGACCGTACCATCAATGAATATGCGCAAATAATTTGGGGTGCCAGGCCAGTGCTCAAATGACGCGCAACGCCGCACCAATCGTCGCCACGAACAAGGTCAGCAACCCCAACGCCAGATTCAGCGTGACCAGTATGCGGATCTTGCCCAGCCGTTCCTCTGCTTCTTTCCAGCGCTGCTTGGCAACGTGCAAACTGAGCGGCACATAGCAGGCGAAAAAAACATAAACAAAGATCGCCATCATCGCCAACCCTGACGCCAGCATGATATGCACATGGCGTGCGACATGTGCAATGCCGCCGTACTGGTAGATCAGATACAAGCCCGTAACCAATATTACGCAAATGGCAGCCCACACCCAGTTGAAGAAGCGGCGCAATACCGCATCCCACAACCTCAGACGTTGCGGCAGTTCGAGTGCTTCCACGGCAGCGGGGCGCAGCACCAGATGCGCGAAGAACATGCCGCCGACCCAGATCAGGACGGCCAGCAGGTGGATGAGTTTGAAAGGGGTCATGATATGTGTCGGTCGGTAAACATCGGCAATGCAGTATACGATAACACCAAAACACTATTGCGATTTCCTTGGTGGCTGAATCTTCATCGCACTAAAGCCGTACTTCACCAAGTAAAGCTATCGACCCGTTGCGGATATTTGCCTCTTCCAAAACCGGATGGACAATTATTCAGTGTAAAACTATGCATTCAGCATCCCTTTTGTAACCCAAGTTTCAAAAATACAAAAGCCCCTCGCTTGCGCGAGAGGCTCGTGGTTTACCCCTTGGGGTTATCCTGCGAAGATTCTCACTGAGAGTTTCCTCTTATTGTGAAAAGCAAGGCGGGCATTGGTCAGTTACAATACGTGGCGAAGTATAGTTGGCTGCGCTACAAATTACAACAAGTGTGAATCAAGCACATATCAGCAGCCCTTCCTGAACGAGGAAGATCGAGGAGAGTTAAAGATTAGGGAGCGCCAACGCCGCACTCTGGCTTTGCTTGCTCAACGGTCATTCACGAAGGGGAAATCATGGGAAATTTCACTTTAGGGCTGGATTTAGGCACCAACTCAATCGGCTGGGCATTGATTGATTTTGACGATAACCAGCAACCGCAAAATCTCATTGCCTGCGGTTCTCGCATTTTTCAGGAAGCGGTCGAAGCAAAGACCGGCACCCCGAAAAATTATGCCCGCCGCGCCGCGCGCGCGGCCCGCAAACTGGTGGCACGGCGCAAACAGCGGCGCACCAAGTTGCTAAACCTTCTTGTTCGTCATGGCCTGCTGCCGCAGGATGAGGTTGAACGCAATGCATTGCTGCTGGACAATCAGGCCAACAATCCCTATCAACTGCGCAAGCGCGGGCTGGATGAAAAGCTGGGGCCGTTCGCCTTTGGTCGCGCGCTTTACCATCTTGCCCACCGGCGCGGCTTCCAGAGCAACCGCAAAGCTGGCAAAGATGAAGACAGCAAAAAAGTAGGTGTCGCCATCTCTGCTCTGCACGCCGACATGCAGGCCGCACAATGCCGCACCCTCGGCGAATACCTTGCAACACAACCCACGCAACGCAGGCGCTACACCGACCGTGCCATGTATGCGGAAGAGTTCGAGCAACTGTGGGGCAAGCAGGCATCCTTTGCGCCGGAGCAACTGACACAGGCACTCAAAGTTGCAATCCACAACAGCATTTTCTTCCAGCGCCCGCTCAAGTCGCAGAAACATCTGGTCGGCAAATGCACCTTTGAGCCGACGCGCAAGCGCGCCGCCAAAGCCATCCTGCTGGCGCAACGCTTTCGCATCCTGCAAGACGTGAATCATCTCGCCGTGAAGAACCCCATCACCCGCGAATTCCGTTCGCTTACCCAAGACGAGCGCAACAAGCTCGCCGAGGCACTCGACAAGCAAAAAAGCATGACTTGGGGCGCGGTGCGCAAGGTGGTGGGATGGAACAAAAAGGACAGCATGCACGAAGGCGAAACCTTCAATCTGGAGGAAGGCAAAAAAGACAAACTGCTCGGCAACCGCACCGCCTGCGATCTGCGCGGCGCGCTGAGCGACCGCTGGGACATGCTCACCGCACAGCAGCAGGATGAATTGGTGACTGACTTGCTCACTATTGATAACACCGACGGTTTTCTCAAACGCATGAAAACCCATTGGAAATTTGACGATGCCACGGCAGAAGCCATCGCCAAAATTGAGCTGGAACCCGGCTATGCGCGGCTTTCCGCCAAAGCGATGCGCGCCATCCTTCCTCATCTCGAACAAGGCTTAATTTACAGCGATGCCTGCAAAGCGGCTGGTTACGACCATAGCAATCCGAACCAGCGAACTATTACTGACAAGCTTGGCCTGCCCTCCAACGTGCGCAACCCGGTAGTGCAGAAGGCTCTATTTGAAACGCGCAAGGTGGTCAACGCCATTGTTCGCATGTATGGCAAACCCACCGTCATCCGTGTGGAAATGGCGCGCGATATGAAACTTTCCAAACACCAGAAAGAAGAATTGCAGAAAGAGCAGAACAAACAGAAAAAAGCCAACGACCTTGCCGCTGAAATCCTGCGCAAAGAGTTCGGCATCCAGCAACCTGCCCGCACCGACGTCCAGAAATACAACTTATGGCTGGAGTGCAAGGAAGTCTGCCCCTACACCGGCACGGTCATCTCACGCGAAATGCTATTTTCGCCGGAAGTGGATGTCGAACATATCCTGCCATACAGCCGCTCGCTGGATGATTCCTACATGAACAAGACGCTGTGTCTGGCGACCTTCAACCGGCAGGTGAAGCTCAACAATACCCCTTATGAGATAGGGCAAGGCGACCCGTTGGCTTACGCGGAAATTTTTCAACGGATCAAGACACTTCCTTTTCCCAAGCGCCGCCGCTTTGAACAAAAAGAAATCGAAACGGATAAATTCATCGAGCGGCAATTGAACGACACGCGCTACATCTGCATTGAAGTGCGAGACTTCCTGCAACAACTCGGCGCACCCGTAGAAATCAGCAAGGGTGAAGCCACCGCGAAATTGCGTGGCCGCTGGAAGCTGAACACCCTCCTCTCCCCCGACGGCAGCAACGAAAAAAACCGCGCCGACCACCGCCACCATGCGATAGACGCCGTAGTTATCGCGCTGACCAACCGCAGCCTGTTCCACAAACTGTCGCGCCTGTCCGCGCAAAGCATTTCGTTCGACAATAGCCGCTTCGAGGTACCGCCGCCGTGGGATGGTTTCTACGACGACGTGTACGAGAAGATAGACCAGATAATTGTCTCGCACGTCCCGGCGCGCAAGATCAGCGGGGCGCTGCACGAAGACACAGCCTACGGCCATTTCAAGGAAGAGGTTGCCGATCCGAAAACCGGAAAGATCAGCATCGAAGATCGCTTCGTTTATCGGAAGCCGTTGGCAACACTTACTGCAAACGAGGTCGGTAAAATACGCGATGCCAAAGTGCGCGAATTGGTAGAAGCCAGACTGGCACAGTTCGGCAATAACAGTAAAACGGCCTTCGGCGACCCGAACAATCCGCTGCTACACAAAGATGGCAAAACACCGATCCGCACAGTTCGACTGGTGACCAATTTCAACAAGAACACCACTCACGCCATACAGAATGTCCAAGGTCGCGACTACAAATTTTTCAAATATGGCAACAACCATCACGTTGAGATTATCGAGCACGTAGAAACCGGTAAACGCAAGGGCATCTTCGTCACAGCGATGGAGGCAGCACGGCGGGCGCGTGGGGTAGATAGCACCGAGAAGACCAACATCGTGCAGCGTGATCATGGTGAAGAGTGGCGATTTGTAATGTCACTATCAATACACGATGTAGTTTCTATTCAGGAGGCTGGTCAAGCACGGATTATGCGGGTTCAACTTTTTGATGCGTCTAATGGCAATATTATTTTTAGAGACCAAAAATCCGCCACACTGGACGACAAACTATCCCGATACCAAACAAAAGCACATCTGCTTAAGTGTCAGAAAATAGCTACCGACCCACTCGGCAATCTCACCCCATGCAATGATTAAGCGCATCGTCGAGATCAGCAATCCCACCTACCTGCATCTGCGCAACCGGCAGATGGTGATTGAACGCGATGGCGTGGAAGCAGGCAACGTGCCGGTGGAAGATTTGGGTGTGCTGATCCTCGACCATCCAGGCATCACTCACACGCAAGCTTTGCTCACTGCCTGCTTCGAGAATAACGTGGTGGTGCTTGTGTGCGACAGCAAGCATCTGCCGTGCGCCATTCTGCTGCCGTTGGATGGGCACACGCTGCACAGCAAAACATTGGGGCAACAGATCGCCGCTACCGAACCCACCTGCAAGCGTCTGTGGCAGCACGTCGTGCAAGCCAAAATACGTGAACAAGCGAAGGTGCTGCATTCTGCAACCGGCAATGACACTCCGCTACGCGCTTATGCGGCGAAAGTAAAAAGCGGCGACCCGGAAAATATCGAGGCGCAGGCCGCGCGTATTTACTGGCAGCGGCTGTTCGGCCCGGAGTTCCGCCGCAATCCCGACACGCCCGGCATCAACGCCATGCTCAACTACGGCTACGCGGTGATGCGCGGCGCGGTGGCGCGCGCAGTGGTAGGCGCGGGCCTGCATCCGGCGCTGGGCGTGCATCACCGCAACCAGTACAACAGCTTCGCACTGGCGGATGATCTGATGGAACCGTTGCGTCCGCTGGTGGACATCAAAGTGTATGAGGTGTGCGAACTGATGCCGGACACGCCCAAGCTCACACCGGAGAACAAGCGCTCCCTGCTGGAAATTCTCGGCTGGGATTGCAGCATAGGCGAACGCAAATTTCCGCTGATGGTTGCGCTGCATCAATACGCCGCCAGCGTGCGCAAAGTGCTGGCTGGGGAAGAAAAGGATGTGGAGATTCCGGTGTTATGACGACTATACCCCTCGCCCACCGGGAGAGGGGCTGGGGTGAGGGAGGTTGGAGTGAGTTTCGGAGGTTTTCGCAGCATGTGGATCATCGCCATGTTTGACCTACCCACCGACACCAAGGCCGCACGCCGTGCCTATCACGACTTCCGCGAATCCTTGCTCAATAACGGCTTTACCATGATGCAGTTTTCCGTATACGGACGGCATTGTCCCAGCGAAGAAAATGCCGATGTCCACGAAAACCGGATAAAATCATTCCTGCCAGGTGACGGTGAAGTGCGCGTGCTCACCGTGACGGACAAACAATTCGAGCGCATGAAAGTGTTTTACGGCAAGACGCGCAAGGCCACAGAGGCAGCACCCGAACAGATCAGCTTCTTTTGACGGAACACTTTGTATGATCAAGAAAATTCAAACGCAAAAATGCAAAACCCGAACGGGCTTTTTCGTTCGGGTTTTGCATTTTTGCGTTTGAATTTTCTTGATCATACAAAGTGTTCCGTCAAAAGAAGC
>JANLID010000066.1 GCA_024654105.1 Gallionella sp.
CTCGAACCCCCCGCCCTGGAATACCTTGACGAGGAAACTGCCACCCGGTTTCATGTGTTCGAGCGCAAATTCCATGGCCAGTTCCGCGAGATGCATGGCACGCGCTTGATCAGCCGATGCCACGCCGCATATATTGGGGGACATATCGGAAATTACAAGGTCGACCGGTTTTCCTTGCAGAAACTGTTCCAGTTGTTTTAGTACGGTATCGTCACGGAAATCTCCCTGGATAAACTCCACCCCGGCGAGCGGATCGAGCGGCAACAAATCCAGCGCAATCACCTTCCCGTCACGCCCCACCTTGCCCGCTGCCACCTGCGACCAGCCGCCTGGGGTCGCGCCCAAGTCCACCACCACCATGCCGGGCTTGAGCAAGCGGTCTTTGGCGTCGATCTCCAGCAGTTTATAGGCGGCGCGCGAGCGGTAGCCTTCCTTTTGCGCAAGCTGCACAAAAGGGTCGTTGATATGCTCGCGCATCCACTGTTTGCTGGTTTTGGAAGGCTTCATCGTTTAGAATTCGCGCATTATTCAAAGAGGCCATTATGTTATCCCTTACCGTATCCGAACGTCTCGCCCTGAAAGGCCGTGCCCATGCCTTGAGCTCAACCGTGATGATAGGTAATGCCGGCTTGACCGAAGCGGTGCTGAAGGAAATTGCGGCGAGCCTGAAAATCCATGAACTCATCAAGATCAAGGTCATGGCGGAACGGCCGCAACGCGAAGCCATTCTGGCGGAGATATGCACTCAATTAAATGCCGCGCCGGTACAGCACATCGGCAAGATTCTGGTGGTCTATCAACCTAACCCGGAGGCGCACCAGATCGAAATCAAAAAAATGCCGCGCCACAAGGGCAAAAAACCGCTGACCAAGAAACAATTGGGCAGTAGGGAAAGTAGGAAGTAGGAAGTAGGAAGTGGGAAGTGGGGCGGCGCGGCGCGCCTTAGTGGGAAGTGGGCAAACCACTCCCCACTCCCCAAGCTCAAAGATACTGAACATTCACCACTTCATATTCCCGCACTCCCCCGGGAGCCTGCACCTCGGCGATATCGCCGCTGTACTTGCCGATCAGCGCGCGCGCAATTGGCGAACTGATGGAAATCTTGCGCTCCCGGATGTTTGCCTCATCGTCGCCGACGATCTGGTAAGTCACCACATCGCCATTGTTGGTGTCTTCCAGCACCACGGTCGAACCGAATACGCACCGACCATCGGCATTAAGGGTCTTGGGATCAATGATCTGCGCACTGCCCAGCTTGCTTTCCAGTTCGACGATGCGGCCCTCGATAAACGACTGTTTCTCCTTGGCCGCATCATATTCTGCGTTCTCGGACAAATCGCCCTGCGCTCGCGCCTCGGCAATGGCATTGATAACGGTGGGACGTTCTACCGTTTTCAGGCGATGCAGCTCGTTGCGCATCAATTCCGCGCCGATGACGGTCAATGGGATTTTACTCATGCCAATGCTTCCTCAAGTTTCGTTAAATCAGACGACGGTGCAGCGACTGCACGTCATACACTTGCAATTCGGTGAGATGCTGCATCCCGACACAGGCGGCACGTGCCCCGGCCAGCGTGGTGTAGTAGGTTACCCGTCCCTGCAACGCGGCATGGCGGATGGAGTACGAATCACGCATCGCCGAGGGTTTGCTGTCCACGGTATTGATGATGAGGCTGAGCTCGCCGTTCTTGATCATATCGACGATGTGCGGGCGGCCTTCGGCAACTTTGTTTACCACCGTTACTGCCACGCCCGCTGCTTCAATGGTTGCCGCCGTACCGCGCGTTGCCAGAATGGTGAATCCGAGTTCCCCTAAAGCGCGCGCTACTATCACTGCACCCGGTTTGTCCTCTTCGCGCACGCTGATGAACATCTTGCCGTCTTTGGGCAGTTTCACGCTGGCCGCCAATTGCGATTTGACGAACGCTTCGGCGAAGGTCTCGCCCACGCCCATCACTTCGCCGGTAGATTTCATCTCGGGGCCGAGGATGGTATCGACCCCGGGAAACTTGATGAACGGGAACACCGCCTCCTTGACAGAATAGTACGGCGGGATGACTTCCTTGACGATGCCCTGCTGCGCCAATGTCTGTCCGGCCATGCAACGTGCGGCGATCTTCGCCAGCGGTACACCGGTGGCCTTGGAAACAAATGGCACGGTGCGCGAGGCGCGCGGATTCACTTCCAGCACATACACGGTGCCGGACTGAATGGCGAACTGTACGTTCATTAACCCGACTACGTTGAGCGCCTTGGCCATTGTGACCGTTTGGCGGCGCAATTCGTTTTGCATGTCTCCAGACAAACTGAATGGCGGCAAGGAACAGGCCGAGTCGCCGGAGTGTACGCCGGCCTGCTCGATGTGCTCCATGATGCCGCCGATGATGACATCCTTGCCGTCCGACACCGCGTCCACGTCCACCTCGATGGCATCGTTGAGGAAGCGATCGAGCAGGATGGGCATATGCTCCGGGTAGGTCTTGGCCATCTGCTCGGCATCGCGCATATAGCGTTCCAGATCAGCCTGCTCATGGATGATCTCCATCGCCCGCCCGCCCAGCACATTGCTCGGCCGCACTACCAGCGGATAGCCGATTTTGTCCGCGCCTTCCAGCGCGCCTTTCACCGTCCGTGCGGTACGGTTGGGCGGCTGTTTCAGATTGAGCTGATGCAGCATCTGCTGGAAACGCGCGCGGTCTTCCGCGCAATCGATCATGTCCGGCGTGGTGCCGATGATCGGCACCCCATTTTTTTCCAGACCATGTGCCAGCTTCAACGGCGTTTGGCCGCCGTATTGCACGATCACGCCGATAGGTTTTTCCACCGCCACGACTTCCAGCACGTCTTCCAGCGTCAGCGGTTCGAAATACAGGCGGTCGGAAGTGTCGTAGTCGGTGGACACGGTCTCGGGATTGCAGTTGACCATGATGGTCTCATAGCCGTCCTCGCGCATCGCCAAAGCGGCATGCACGCAGCAGTAGTCGAATTCGATGCCCTGGCCGATGCGGTTCGGCCCGCCGCCCAGCACCATGATTTTCTTGTTGCCGGTCGGTTGCGCTTCGCACTCTTCCTCGTAGGTCGAATACATGTAGGCGGTGTTGGTGGCGAATTCGGCGGCGCAGGTATCCACGCGTTTGAATACCGGGCGCACGCCGAGCGCATGGCGGTAGGCGCGCACCGATTCATCATGGATGCCCAACAACGCGGCCAGGCGCGCATCGGCGAAACCGCTGCGCTTCAAGGTGCGCAGATGATCCGCGTTCAGGCTTTCCAGCGTGTGGCCTGCCAGTGCCTGTTCCTGGCGGATCAGGTCTTCAATCTGCACCAAAAACCACGGGTCGATCTTGCTGATGTTGAATACTTCTTCCACGCTCATATTGAGGCGGAAGGCATCGCCCACCGCCCAGATACGATCCGGGCCGGGATTGCCGAGTTCGGACACGATGGTCTCACGGTCATTGTATTTGGTGTCCAATCCGTTCACGCCGACTTCCAGGCCGCGCAGTGCCTTCTGGAATGACTCCTGGAAGGTGCGGCCGATCGCCATTACTTCACCGACTGACTTCATCTGCGTGGTCAGGCGGTCGTTGGCTTGCGGGAATTTTTCAAAGGCGAAGCGCGGGATCTTGGTCACCACATAGTCGATGGTCGGTTCGAACGATGCCGGGGTTGCGCCGCCGGTAATGTCGTTCTTCAATTCGTCCAGCGTGTAGCCCACCGCCAGCTTGGCCGCGACCTTGGCGATCGGGAAGCCGGTAGCCTTGGAAGCCAGCGCCGAGGAGCGCGACACGCGCGGGTTCATCTCGATCACCACCATGCGCCCGTCGTCCGGATTGATGGAGAATTGCACGTTGGAACCGCCGGTTTCCACGCCGATCTCGCGCAGCACCGCCAGTGAAGCGTCGCGCATGATCTGGTATTCCTTGTCGGTCAGCGTTTGCGCCGGCGCGACGGTAATGGAGTCGCCGGTATGCACGCCCATCGGGTCGAGGTTCTCGATGGAGCAGATGATGATGCAATTGTCATTGCGGTCACGCACCACTTCCATTTCGTATTCTTTCCAGCCAAGCAGCGATTCTTCAATTAACAGCTCACGCGTGGGCGAGGCTTCCAGGCCGCGCTCGCAGACCTCCATGAACTCTTCGCGGTTGTAGGCGATGCCGCCACCGCTGCCGCCCATGGTGAAAGACGGCCGGATGATGGTCGGATACCCCATCGCCTGCTGCACTTGCAACGCCTCTTCCATGCTGTGCGCGATGGCGGAACGTGCCGAAGCCAGTCCGATGCGCGTCATTGCCTGTTTGAACTTTTCGCGATCTTCCGCCATGTCGATGGCATCGCGCGATGCGCCGATCATTTCGACGTTGTATTTTTCCAGTACCCCATGCCTGGCCAGGTCGAGCGCGCAGTTCAGCGCAGTCTGCCCGCCCATGGTCGGCAGGATCGCATCGGGGCGTTCCTTGGCGATGATCTTCTCCACCACCTGCCAGGAGATCGGCTCGATATAGGTCGCATCCGCCATGTCCGGGTCGGTCATGATGGTGGCCGGGTTCGAGTTCACCAGGATGACGCGATAGCCTTCTTCACGCAGCGCCTTGCAGGCCTGCGCGCCGGAATAGTCGAACTCGCACGCCTGCCCGATGACGATGGGGCCGGCGCCGATGATCAGGATGCTTTTAATGTCACTGCGTTTAGGCATTTCTCAAACGGGAAGAGGGAAGAGGGAAGAGGGAAGAGGGAAGGGTAAAAACGCCGCACTGCGCTCCACACCCTTCTCCCTTCTCCCTTCTCCCT
Source organism: Gallionella sp. (assembly GCA_024654105.1). Classification (GTDB taxonomy): domain Bacteria; phylum Pseudomonadota; class Gammaproteobacteria; order Burkholderiales; family Gallionellaceae; genus Gallionella. The sequence goes on from JANLID010000066.1 coordinate 4,795, forward strand.
TCACTTCCTCTCATTCATCATTCCAATAAATTTATCGAACAAATAATCCGCGTCATGCGGCCCGGGGCTCGCCTCGGGATGTCCCTGGAAGCAGAACGCCGGTTTGTCGGTCAGCTCGAAACCTTGCAGCGTGCCGTCGAACAGCGAGATGTGGGTGACGCGCGCGTTCTTCGGCAGCGTCGCCGCATCCACCGCGAAGCCGTGGTTCTGGCTGGTGATCATCACGCGCTTGCTTTGTGTGTCCTGCACCGGATGGTTTGCGCCGCGATGACCGAACTTCATCTTCACCGTCCTGGCGCCCAGCGCCAGGCCCATCAACTGGTGCCCGAGGCAGATGCCGAACAGCGGCACGCCCGCCGCCAAAAATTGTTGCGTCGCCGCTATCGCGTAATCACATGGCTCGGGGTCACCGGGTCCGTTGGACAGGAACACACCGTCCGGCTTCATTGCCAGCGCATCCGCAGCCGGGGTCTTCGCCGGCACAACGGTAATACGGCGGCCACGCTCGGCCAGCTTGCGCAGGATGTTGCGCTTGACGCCGAAGTCGTAGGCCACCACATGCAGGAGCGAGGATTGAGGAGCGGGGATCGAGCTATCCAGTTCGCCATAACCATTACCGAGCCGCCATTCCTTCTGCTTCCACTCATAGGGCTTGTCGCAGGAGGCAACTTGCGCCAGGTCCATGCCGGACAGTCCGGCAAATTTGCGCGCTTCAATGAGCGCCGCATCCACATCTTCGCCGCTGGCGATGCAGCCGTTCTGCGCACCCTTCTCGCGCAGGATGCGCGTCAGCTTGCGCGTGTCGATTCCGGCAATCGCCACCACGTTGTTGGCCTTGAGGTAGTCCGGCAGCGATTGCGTGCTGCGGAAGTTGCTCACCGTCAGTGACAGATCACGGATCACCAGTCCGCTGGCGAATACCTGGCGTGACTCCACGTCTTCGGTATTCACGCCGACGTTGCCGATGTGCGGACAGGTCAGCGTAACGATCTGCTTGCAGTAGGAAGGGTCGGTGAGAATCTCCTGGTAGCCGGTCATCGAGGTATTGAACACCACCTCACCGGTGCTGCTGCCGGAAGCCCCGATGGCGATGCCCCGAAATACCGTGCCATCGGCAAGTACGAGAATGGCAGGGTTCGTTTGCGACACCGGAATACTCCCAAAGCAGGTTACATAAAGAAGCGGGACGAACCGTGTGTTCATCCCGCTTTGAATTGATGCGCATTATAGCGGATTAGCAGGGAGGCATCAAATGCAACCAAGACTGTCAGGCTGCGCGGGGTCGCGCTG
>JANLID010000071.1 GCA_024654105.1 Gallionella sp.
AGGTGAGTAAGATCGTGATGAGGAAACGAGGAAGAATCAGATCGGTCGGCCATGTGTGACACAAATCCCTGCGTGGCGGTATTGCGCCGCCCGAATGATGAACTCATCGTGGCTCTCCTGGTGAGGCGCCATCACTGGCGCTGTGTTTTTATTCCCTTTCGCTTAAGTTTTTGTGAGCGTTTATTTTCCGGTGGTTCCCTCTGATTGTTTGGTGTGGCAACAGCTGGTGGTTATTTTGTGCACCCATTTCGCCGCGATGCCTGATATCTGTCAAGCTCACTTCATGATAAAGCTTTATCAGCAAATGCTAAAATAGAAGTGGAACAAAGGCTTTGGAAATTGGCTTCCGCCAATTTTAAGTTTTGCTGATTTAGGTCATAAACAGCAAAAATTCTTGATTCCCAGCCCAAGCTTTCGTGTGGGCCGGCCTTGCGCGTAAATCATGTCTAATTCATATTATTCTGAAATGTAAGCAGTCGAATCAATCGCGTTCCCAACAGCCGATCATGCCAGGCATGTTTGTCGCAGTTGCAACATGTCCGGGCAATAATTGAGGCCATTATTCCTGCCGGGGTCCGCGTTTGAGTAAGGCTTCCACGGCGGCCTGGGGCGGGAGGTTTTCGTACAACACACGATACACTTGCTCGGTGATGGGTAGTTCCACGTTGATTTTTTTCGCGAGGTGATAAAGCTCGCGCGACGTAGCCACCCCTTCCGCTTCCTGGCCCAGATCCGCCAGAATTTCGGGAAGCTTGCGCCCCTGTCCCAACGCCAGACCGACGCGGCGGTTGCGTGAAGCGTTATCGGTGCAGGTCAGGATCAGATCGCCGGCACCGGCCAGGCCCATGAAGGTTTCCTTTTGTCCGCCCATGGCGATACCGAGGCGCGTGAGCTCGGCCAGCCCGCGCGTAATGAGCGCGGCACGGGCGTTCGCACCGAACCCGAGCCCGTCACTGATGCCGGCGGCGATGGCCATGACGTTCTTGATTGCCCCGCCCAGCTGCACGCCCGCCACGTCGCGACTGGTGTACACGCGTACGCGCTCGTTGCGCAGCCACGAAGCCACTGCTTCCGCTGTTTTCTCGTTTTCCGATGCCACGGTCAGCGCCGTGGGCATGTTCAGCGCCACCTCACGCGCAAATGTCGGCCCGGATATCACGGCGAGGGCATGCTGACTGCCTAACACTTCGATCGCTACCTGACTCAGCAGTTTACCGCTACCGGGTTCAAGACCTTTGGTTGCCCAGGCCAGGATAGCGTCGTCGGGCAGCAGCGGACCAAGCGCGGTGAGCGTGGCGCGGAAAGCGTGACTGGGAACGGCAATCAGGAAACGCGAGACGGACTGCACGGCCTCGGGGAACGAGGCATGTACCTGGATATTCGCGGGAAAAATTATGTCCGGAAGATAGGCGCGGTTCTGACGTTCGCGTTCCAGGCGTTCCAGCTGGACCGCCTCATGACCCCAGAGCAGCACGCTATGCCCATTGCGCGCGAGCAACAGTGCCAGCGCCGTGCCCCAGGATCCGGCCCCGAGCACGGTAACTGGAGATTTTTTTTCGGAAGTCATCTTGTTCCTTGACGCTGCCCGAATTCAATCAGTGCCAGAGCGGGTATCCGGCGAAAAAAGCATGCGCGCCGTGCTGAACCGACTTTTGCTTCATCGCGCTGTCGCTTCGCTGCAAGCGTGATAAACAGACTTCAATTGATACTCGGCGGGTTTGCCTGAGCGGTTTGTTTCTGCTCGTACAACGCGTCGAAGTTTATCGGATTGATCAATAGCTGCGGGAATCCACCCTTGCCGACTAGATCATTGATCGTCTCGCGCACGAACGGTAACAGCACGTTAGCACAGCTGATCTCAAGCGCCCGCTGCAGCGTATCGCCTTCAACGCCGTTGATGCGAAATATCCCCGCCTGCTTCACTTCGACGAGAAAGAGGTTCTTGTCCTCGCGCTTGGCGGTTGCCGTCACGGTCAGCGCCACCTCGTATATGCCCTGCTCCGGATTGAGCGCGCCGTGCTCGACACCAAGCTGAATGCCGATTTCCGCGGCGGCATTCTGTGCCTGGATAAACGCCGACGGCACACTGGGTGCTTCGTAGGAAATATCCTTGATGTAAATCTTCTCGATATTGAAAACGATATTCTCTTGCTGATTCTGCTCCACCGTCTCTACCCTCGCTAATGTTATTTGGCTGAATATCGTAAGCGGCTCACGACTTCAGCAA
>JANLID010000109.1 GCA_024654105.1 Gallionella sp.
CGCAATCGGTGCGGGTCGAGGCCTTGGCGGTTGTGCCAGGGTAGGGATAGCTGGTAGTGGAGGAAACGATGTCGGTGAACAGGTTGGAACCCGGCACGGTGCTTGGCGCCGAGCCGCCGCTGAACGCGGTAACGGTTTTATTCATGGTGCCAAGGACAACGGGCGTATAAGTAATTGCGCCGAGCGATAGGGGCGCAGTAATTGTGACGGTGCTGCCGGAGCGCGTGGCGCTGTAACCGGCTATCGTGCAATTTCCCCATGCACTGGCAGTGCAATCGTTGATTTTACTCACGATTCTGTTGGCAACGGTGCTGGTCGTACCCGATGAGGTGGTTGCCGCACGGAGTATCTCGAGTCCATTTACCTTGATGCTGGTCGCTGTTCCGCCGCCCGTTACGGTGAGGGTGGCGGTAGCCGCAGCCCCCCCTGTCAAGAGGCCGGGATAGCGCGGGTATTTGTAGGTGGAATTATTGATGCTCCGGCAATTGGTTAGCGCCGCGCTATTGCACCAGCGCAACCCGGCCGGCTTGTCATATAAAATGCCGCCGACCGTAGTGGGTGCGGTAGCGGTCACGCAACTGGTCATGTTTGCCGACGAGCAATATTCTCCGGGCACAAAGGTGTAGAACGAAGCATTGCCGACCAGATTGCTGTATGACGTAGATTGCACCCAAAAGGCATCATTTTTTACCGAAGTCCACGGTGACGGTATGTTGGGGTAAGTGGTCGTGTTAAGCGAACCGTCCGCATTGTAGAGAACCGGTGGCGTATAGGTGATTGCAGGGTTGTAGGCAACGCCGTTAAATCCGTTATTCCTGAAAAGTCCCGCCATGCTGGTGTAACCGGTGCCGGTAACCGGGTGGTTGTCGTTTGCCCAATCCGGCAGATAATCCCGGTCCATACTGCCCGAATCGTCGAGAATGAACATCACGTTGGGCTTCACCGTGGAGGTGGTGGAGGTTGCCAGCGGCGCCGTTGCCAGCGCGACCGAGGCTGCCAGCGCGGGAATCGGCTGGACAAGGCTTGCAGCGAGTGCAAGGCTCAGCAGGTGGCGAGGGGTGCGATTTTCTGGATGGTTTTTCATGGTTGCCTCCTAATAGACAAATGTCTGCACATAACTGACGGTGTTTTTCGGCCCGGTGGTTCTGGTGGTAATGCGGATCTGCGGGGTTTGACCCGCCACAGGGCAGCCCGGCCCATCACAGAATTCCTGGGGCGGCTTGACGTGCTGCCCATCCTTTACTTCAGGTATGCCGCTAAATAGGCAGGCCGCGGTTTGAATGGGTTGGTTTTCGGTGCGGCACATGCGCTGGATGATGTAGCGGGTGGTGTTGCCGCTGCCATCGGTTCCGGCGAGCACAGTTCTGACGTTGTCCCATGTGGCATCATCTGTAAGAATTATCGTGGGATCCAAGCTGGAGTGATAGCCGGGGATGACCGCCGGACAGCCTGGGTCGCCGAGGTCGTCGACACCGTTCGTCCCGGGCGCGCGCGCGGCGCGTGTGGCAAGGCAGGTCAGGTTGAAGGCATGAGCGGGGTCATTCAAAACATTCAAGCCGGCGTTTGCCGCTTGTGTTGCTGTCAACCAGGTGATCGCCGACTCCACTCCGCTATCGCCGGAGGTCGTTGCCGACTGCTTGAACGCCATGTTGCCGGCGATCAGGGTGCTGGTATCCACCGAGCGTATCAGCGCTACCGCGGCGAGCGACATGGCAAGCAGGGCAATCAGGGTGAAGAACAGCACCACGCCACGCTGCCTGACGAGGTGCATTTGCCCGAAGCGGGATTGAGTCAGTGTTTTCATAGCGTATCCCTGGACCAGATCACGTTGCGCAGCGGAATGATGGTTTCAAATACCCGGTAGCGGTAGCGCTGCCAGTTGGCATCGGCGCTCAGGTCGATCGCCGGCGCAGCATCGACATTGCTATCATCCCAAGCACAAGGCCCTTGATTGACGGTACCCTTAGCCGTGGTGCATGCGTCAGTCACGGCAGTCCCTTCCATTTTTGCGTTGCGCGCCACGACCGCGATGCGAATGGCCTTGATGCGGTTGCGGTTGGCGACTGTCATAGTGTTGCCCCAGTCGACACCGGTGGCGGCGCCGTCCACCGCAACTACCCAGTCGGCGAGATTCTTCGCATTTACCCACCGGGTGACCTGGTTGGAGTTGGCCGCGGCGGAGATGCCATATTGCGCCTGAAGATTGACGATGCCCGCCACGCTGTCCTGGCCACTGCGTTGCAGGTTGCCATTGTTTACGGCATAGGTAATTTCATTCCAGGCTCCCAGGCAGGCAAGTTCGGCGCCGGTGACCGCATTGGCCAGCGTGATGGCCGTTGGTGTGGCGCTTGATGCCGCTGTCACGCTGGTCATGTTGCAGGTTAAGCCGTCGGCGCTTACCGCAATTGCGATGTCGCCAGTTTGGCAGCCAAAATTGTTGCTGACGGTTGCGGGGGTTGTAAATTGAGTAGGAACGCCGCCCATGAGTGAGTCGCCGTAACGAATGGTGATGGTGTCGCTGGTGCCGTTGGTAATGGCGGCAGGGGTGAGGCGGTTGGGAACGGTCGCGTCTGCGACGCCGTTGACATTCAGTGTGGTGCATTCAAGTGGAGAGTTCACCGCGGGCAATAACGGGTAGCCTGCTATCTGCAACTCGCGCCCGATGTTGTACAGCGCGATGCCGCCATTGGTCTGCGCGTCGGCTGTTCCGGTGGTAGTGCGTTTTTGCCCTTCAAAGACGGAGAAAACCTGCATGATAACCACCGTGGCAAGCATGCCGATGACCAGGCCAACCATGATTTCCACCAGGGTGAACCCGGCTTGACGAAAAAGGGAGCGACTGTTACTCGGTTTCATTTATTTTAGCCCCCGGCAATAGTGGCGGTAGTGGTGAAGTTATGTAGAGCCTCACCCGGTTGCTGCCAGGTGACTGTAACTACAAACTGGCCCGCGACCGGCTGGGTGACGGTTCGTGTGCCACCCGGCAATAATGTGGAGATGTCGGTATTTGCCTCAATGTAGGAGGCAAGATTGCCCGGATCGGACCACATCATGCCTATCCTTTGCTGGGCGATATAGCTGGCGTCGGCGCGATATTTCGAGTCGGCGGTGTTTTTGATCATGGCCGCTTGCAAACCAACGATGGCCAATACCCCCATGGAGAAAATCAGGATGGCAATCATCGCTTCTACCAATACGACACCCTGTTGGGATGGCCGTGTGGGTTGAGATGATCGTGTGGCAAGGGTTATTTGTTTGTTCATGAGCCGCTCCTGATCAACACGCCCGCGGGCTGCCGGCGGGTGCATTGGGATCGCACATCCTGACATTGCCGCCGAAGCCGATGGTGACCCGCAATTCCTGGCTGTCTGCTGGCGCCAGCACGGATGAGTCCAGGTCAACTTGCGTGAAGGGTGCAGAAGCGTCTGCATTGGCTGCCTTCACGCTACCCAAATTATTGAAGGTGACAGTTGTTGCAGATGCCAAAGCCGCATCCAAAGCGGTCAGGGAAACGCTTTTGGAACCTTCGCTGCCGGATCTCGATTCAATCACTTCGCCGCTACTGACCACTCTGATCGTCCAGGAAGAGCCTGCCGTCAAAACAAATTCCACATCCGTGTTGCGCCCTACCGCCGCCGCACGCGCCCGCTGCAATCCATTCTGGATGGATTCTGCCGCATTGCGAATCTGGGTATTCTGCAACCATGCCTGAAAACTGGGCACGGCCAAACTCATCAAGATGGCCAGGATCACAACACCGATCATCAATTCGATCAGTGAAAACCCCAAGTGCCTGGATTTTGAAAAAGC
>JANLID010000125.1 GCA_024654105.1 Gallionella sp.
ACCTGCACCATCTGCACCGGCTCGGCGAGATCCTCGGCGCGCGCCTGAACACCATCCATAACCTGCATTATTACCAGCAGTTGATGGGTGAAATCCGCGTTGCCGTCGAGGCGGATGCGTTCGATGCTTTCGTGGCGCGCTTCAGACAGACGCGCGGCGGGAAAGCGTGAAGATGCCTCACGCTTCATGGTAGAATGCGCCCCTTTTGATTTACCCCCGGAGATTGAATAATGTTTATCAGTAACGCGTATGCCGAAGCGGCCGCACCGGTGCAGGGCGCCGGCATCATGGATTTTCTCCCGCTGATCGTTTTGGTCGCGGTATTTTATTTTTTCATCCTGCGTCCGCAAAGCAAGCGCGCCAAGGAGCACAAGGCTATGATTGAAGCGGTGCAACGCGGTGATGAGGTCGTAACGGCGGGTGGCCAGGTGGGACGTGTCAGCAAGGTCTATGAAGAATATGTTGGCGTGGAATTTGCCGAGAACATCGAGATGACAGTTCAGAAATCTGCGATTCAGAGCGTACTGCCCAAAGGAACCATTAAATCCATTAAATAATTTTTGGCAATTGGCATTTGCCAAGAGTTGCCGCATGTGTTGATCAAGAGGCTTCAATGAACCGTTACCCGTTGTGGAAATATTTGCTGATTCTGGCTGCGTTATTGGCCGGGTTGATTTACACCTTGCCGAACTTTTATGGCGAATCACCGGCTGTGCAGGTATCGCCGTTGCGCGTCAGCCTGAAAGCGGATGGCGCATTGCTGGAGCGCGTGGAAAAAATCCTGGGGGCTGCCAGCATCAAACCGGAAGTTGCCGCGCTGGACGGCAACAGCGTCAAGGCGCGTTTTACCGATACCGACAGTCAACTAAAGGCCAAGGATATCCTGGCCAGCCAGTTGGGCGATGATTATATGGTCGCGCTCAATCTATTATCGCGTTCGCCGCAGTGGTTAACCGGACTTGGCGCGTTGCCGATGTACCTCGGCCTGGACTTGCGCGGCGGCGTGCATTTCCTGCTGCAAGTTGATATGAGAGCCGCACTGGGCAAGGCGCTGGAATCCACTACCGGCGATATCCGCAGCGCATTGCGCGAGCAGAAAATTGCTTATTCCGGCGTCAGTCGCGAGGGCGATATGCTGTTGGTGAAGTTCCGTGATGCCGAGACGCGCAGCAAGGCCGAAGAGGAAATCAAACAGCGTTTTAACGATTACACATTGAATGCCAAAGAAGCGGGCGGCGAATTCCTGTTACAGGCCACGCTCAAACCGGAAGCTGAACGGCGTATCCAGGATTCGGCCGTGCAGCAAAATCTGTTGACTTTGCGCAATCGCGTGAATGAGCTGGGCGTCGCCGAGCCGGTGATCCAGCAACAGGGCGTTGACCGTGTAGTGGTGCAGCTTCCGGGCGTGCAGGACACGGCGCGCGCCAAGGATATTCTGGGGCGCACCGCGACGCTGGAAGTGCGCATGGTGGATGAGGAACATCAAATTACCCAGGGTGCGGCCGCACCGTTCGGCACCGAGATGTTCAAGGATCGCGAAGGCAATCTGCTGCTGGTGAAGAAGCAGGTAATTCTGACCGGCGAGCGCATCAACGATGCGCAGCCCGGCTTCGACAATCGCAGCAACGAGCCTGCCGTGCATATCAACCTGGACGGTGTGGGCGCACGCAAATTCAAGGAAGCGACGCGCGAAAATGTCGGCAAACGCATGGCGATCATTCTGTTTGAAAAAGGCAAGGGTGAAATTGTTACCGCACCGGTGATCCGCGAAGAAATCGGCGGCGGGCGCGTGCAGATCAGCGGAAGTATGAGCACCATGGAAGCGCAGGACACCGCGCTGTTGCTGCGCGCCGGTGCGCTGGCGGCGCCGATGGAAATTATCGAGGAGCGCACCGTCGGACCCAGTCTCGGCGCAGATAACATCAAGCGCGGCTTCGATTCCACCAAGATCGGCTTCATCATGGTTGCGGTTTTCATGATTGTCTACTACCTGATATTTGGCGCAATTTCGGTGCTGGCGCTGGGGGCGAATCTGTTGCTGCTGGTAGCATTGCTTTCCATGATGCAGGCCACGCTTACCCTGCCCGGTATGGCGGGTATCGCGTTGACGCTGGGGATGGCGATTGATGCGAACGTGCTGATCAACGAGCGTATCCGCGATGAGCTGCGCAATGGCTTCACGCCGCAGGCCGCGATTCATGCCGGATATGACCGGGCATTCGGCACCATTCTCGATTCCAATGTCACCACGCTGATCGCCGGGATTGCGCTGTTCATGTTCGGCTCCGGGTCGATCAAGGGATTTGCCGTGGTATTGTGCCTGGGAATTCTGACCTCGATGTTCAGTGCGGTGATGGTGTCGCGCGCGATAGTGAATTTGATGTATGGGCGCAAGGCCAGATTAACCAGCATCGCCATCGGCTAAGGAAAAACAACATGGAATTATTCAGAATTAAGCGCGACATTCCGTTCATGAGCTATGGACGCTACACCACCACTATTTCGTTGGCGACATTTTTATTGGCGGTGTTTTTTCTTGCCACCAAGGGACTGAATTTTGGCGTGGATTTTACCGGCGGCACGGTGATCGAGGTGCATTATGCGCAGCCCGCCGACCTGGTTAAAGTGCGTGAACAGCTTTCCGCAGTGGACATGTCAGATGCGCTGGTGCAGAATTTCGGCTCCAGCCACGATGTGCTGATTCAGGTGCCGATCAAGCAGAAGCAGGATCTCGCGGGGGTGAAACTGAGCGAACATGTGATGGATGGCCTGCGCAAACACGATACCAGCGTGGAAATTCGCCGCGTTGAATTCGTCGGTCCGCAGGTCGGCAATGATCTGGTGGAGAATGGCTCGCTGGCCTTAATGCTGGTCAGCTTTGGAATCGTCGGCTACTTGTGGCTGCGCTTCGAATGGAAGTTCGGGCTATCCGCTATTATCGCTAACCTGCATGACGTAGTTATCATCCTCGGTTTTTTTGCGTTTTTCCAATGGGAGATCTCGCTGTCCGTGCTGGCTGCGATGCTGGCGGTACTGGGCTACTCGGTGAACGAATCGGTGGTCGTGTTCGACCGGATCCGTGAAAACTTCCGCACCATGCGCAAGGCCGAAGTGACCGAAATCATCGACAACGCGATCACGCGCACCATGTCGCGTACTATTATCACGCATGGCTCGACGCAGATGATGGTCGGCGCGATGCTGCTTTTCGGTGGCGAAACGCTGCACTATTTTGCGATGGCGCTGACGATCGGCATCATGTTCAGCATCTATTCCTCGGTGCTGGTGGCCAGCCCGATTCTGATGTGGCTGGGCGTATCGCGCGAAGATTTCATCAAGCCGAAAACAGAAGCCGAAGAAGTCCTTCCATAGGCTGGATTAGCTTTGCCTGGCCATTCGACCGGGCTGGTAAAGGACGCCAGCCAAATCGCCGGTCAGCGCAGCGTAATCCAACGCCATTCTTGAAATTCCGGAGCGACCCGCTTGGATTTACTGGCTACTTTTATCGACATCGTCCTGCATCTGGACGCCCACCTGCTGGCACTCACTCAGGAGTATGGCATATGGGTATATGCCATCCTGTTTCTGATTATCTATTGCGAGACCGGACTGGTGGTGATGCCCTTCCTGCCTGGCGATTCGCTGCTGTTTGTGGCCGGTGCGTTGTGCGGGCTGGGCGCGCTGCAATTGGAATGGCTTGCGCCGTTGCTGATGCTGGCGGCGTTCGGCGGCGATAACACCAATTACTGGATCGGACGCCTTGTCGGGGTGCGCCTGCTGAAACGCACAAACGGACTCATCAAGCGCGAGCACATCGACAAGACTCACGCCTTTTATGAGAAACACGGCGGCAAGACCATCCTGTTCGCGCGCTTCCTGCCCATTGTCCGTACCTTCGCGCCGTTTGTGGCAGGCATCGGCCTGATGAATTATCGTCTGTTCGTGCTGTTTGGCGCGCTGGGCAGCTTCGTATGGATTGGCAGCCTCACCGTGGCGGGTTATTTTTTTGGCAATATTCCAATCATCAAGGATAACCTCACGCTGATGATTCTCGGCATCGTCGTTATTTCGTTGCTACCCGCCATCCGCGAACTCATCCGTCACCGCAGGCGTGCTGCGTGATGGGGGTGGCGCGTTAACGCTTGCCATCCTGCGCTGGCCGGGTCAACATTTTGCAACAATTATTCTTGAACGCTTTGGCGGATGCCAAGTCATAATCTTGTCCGGATGGTTAACCGGGTTTCCATAAGGAGTGAAAAAATGAACAAAAGTCTGATGGCGTTGAGCCTGTGTTCCTTGTATGGCAATGCCTTTGCGGCGGATTTTACCGATACCGCGCGCGTGATTTCCAGTGCCCCGATCTATGAACGTGTCAGCGAACCCAAGCGCGAATGCTGGACGGAGACTGTGCAGGTTACGCCCAAAGAACGCTCCCTTGGTGGGGCGGTAGTCGGTGGTGTCGCGGGCGGCCTGCTGGGTGGCCAGGTCGGCGGCGGTAGCGGCAATACGGCTGCGACCGGTGCCGGTGCGGTAGCCGGCGCGGTGGCCGGCGACCGTGTCGCCAACCCCGACAGTAACCGCTCTGCAACCGGTTCGATAGTCGGCGGAGTGGCTGGCGCGTTGTTGGGCAGCCAGATTGGTGGTGGTACGGGCAGTAAAGTCGCCACTGCGGTGGGCGGTATTGCGGGCGCGGTGGTGGGTGATCGTGTCGCCAATCCGGACCAGCCGCGCACCGAACAGGTCGAGCGTTGCCGCGAGGTGCAAACCAGCCGCGAAGTGGTTAAGGGTTATAACGTGACTTATCGCTATAACGGTCGCGACGTTACTACTACCTTGCCCTATCAGCCCGGCTCGACCATTCGGGTTGGGGTGAGTGTCATCGAGGACCAGCAGGAACGGCATCATGAAGACCGCAGAGATAGGCCTAATTATCAGTGAGTTCTGTTCATAAAAAAGCCCGGCTTGTAACCAGCCACTTGGTTGTCGTCTTTTGACAACCTAGTGGAATGGCTAGTAGTTTCATCAGTCCGGGCTTTTTTTACTTCAACGGTTTGTGGAATTAACCAAATCTGCCAGCAGTGTAGTGGCTCCGGCGTAACCTGAAGGTTAGCCTACGCCGCTATATAACAGGAAGGATCAGCCGAACCTTCCCGTTATATAGTCTTCCGTTTCTTTGCGTTTCGGATTGGTGAACACCACGCTGGTGTCGCCGAACTCGATCAAATCCCCCAGATACATATAGGCGGTGTAATCGGAGACGCGCGCGGCCTGTTGCATGTTGTGCGTGACGATGACGATGGTGAAGTCTTCCTTCAGCTCGTCGATCAGCTTTTCGATATGCGCGGTCGAGATTGGGTCGAGCGCCGAGGTTGGCTCGTCCAGCAGCAGCACCTGTGGCTTGACGGCGATGGCGCGCGCAATGCACAGGCGTTGCTGCTGGCCGCCGGAAAGCCCCGTCCCGCTTTGCTTGAGTTTATCCTTTACTTCAGTCCATAACGCGGCCTTGCGCAATGCCCATTCGACGCGCTCGTCCATGTCATGCCGGCTCAGGCTTTCATACAGCTTTACGCCAAACGAGATATTGTCGTAAATCGACATCGGAAATGGCGTAGGTTTCTGGAACACCATGCCGACCTTGGCGCGCAGTGTATTCAAATCCTGCTTCTTATCGAGGATATTTTCGCCGTCCAGCAAAACTTCCCCGGTGGCTCTCTGCTTGGGATAAAGCTGATACATGCGGTTGAAGGTGCGCAGCAACGTGGATTTGCCGCAGCCGGATGGACCGATGAAGGCGGTTACCATTTTTTCGGCAATATTCAGGTTGATATCCTTGAGGGCGCGGAAATTGCCGTAATAAAAACTGAGGTCTCTTACGATGATCTTTGGGCTGGAGGTGTTTTCAGCATTCATTTGCAAACCCTGTTAATGAGAGGCGGTTTTTTGCCGGAACAGCACGCGTGCCAGGATATTGAGCGTCAATACGCTAAATGTGATTAACAGTGCACCGGCCCAGGCCAGTTTTTGCCAGTCTTCGTAAGGGCTCATGGCGAATTGGAAAATAACTACCGGCAAGTTCGCCATCGGCTGGTCCATGTTGCTGCTCCAGAACTGGTTGTTTAGCGCAGTAAACAGCAGCGGCGCGGTCTCGCCGCTGATGCGCGCGATGGCCAGCATCACGCCGGTGATGATCCCGGCGCGCGCAGCGCGCAGCGTGACAAAGTTGATGATTTTCCATTGCGGCGCGCCGAGCGCGGCCGCTGCTTCGCGCAGCGTGCTCGGCACCAGGCGCAGCATGTTTTCGGTGGTGCGGATCACGATCGGGATGACGATGATAGCCAGCGCCAATGCGCCCGCCCAGCCGGAAAAATGTTTGACGTGGACAACATAGACTTCATACACGAACAGCCCAATCACGATGGACGGGGCGGAGAGCAATACATCATTGATGAAGCGCGTGATTGGCGCCAGCCAGCCACGTTGGCCGAATTCGGCCAGATAAGTGCCGGCCAGAATGCCGATCGGCGTGCCGATCAACGTGCCGACCAGCGTCATTGCCAGGCTGCCGGCGATGGCGTTAAGCAGGCCGCCGTCGCTACCCGGTGGTGGCGTCATTTGCGTAAACACCACCGGGGCGAGCGCGGGCAAGCCATGCTTCAGCAGCGTCCATAATATCCAGCACAGCCAGAACAGGCCGAATGCCATGGCCAGCACCGAGACGGCGAGGCCGATTGCGTTGACGATGCGGCGGCGCGTATACAGATTCAACATGATGTTTATGAGGCCTGCCCTTCGCGCTTGCCGAGCTTATAGAGCATGTAGCGCGCGAGCGACAGGACTACAAAGGTGATGAAAAACAGGATCAGGCCGAGCTCGATCAGCGCGGAAGTGTAGAGCTCGCCATAGGCTTCGGTGAATTCGTTGGCGAGTGCCGAAGCGATACTGTTGCCGGGCATCAGCAGGGATTGGCTCAGT
>JANLID010000129.1 GCA_024654105.1 Gallionella sp.
GGCTCATGGGTTTTGTGTGATAACTTTATGATTACGCGACGAATTATAGCATTTTATTGGGGTGGTTGGTGAAATTTTAAGTCCGACAGGCTGCTAGCAGCGGCGTGGCAATGGCGCGCCTCTTCAAGCCTGTGGGACAGGAGCCAGATTGCACGTTGAGCATTTGCAATGGTGCAGATGGTGGTATAATTTGCACCAGTCGATTTTGCAGTTGTATGTGATTCCGACTCCGCGCCCGATTGCAGTCGGGCGTTATCATTTCTGGTAGCCATGATTACACCTCCGCCGTCTTGCGACTGTCAGCGATGCGCGATGCAATCCAACCTTGTATTTCAGCCTCTACCCAAGCCACGCTCATACTGCCAAGCGAAATGGGGCGGGGGAAAGTGGGATCGTAGTGCGGAGATTTTTCATCAAGCCGCGCGTAGATTGTGGATCGTGATAATCCGATAGCTTGCTCGACTTGTTTCCTGCGAAGTAAACGATGCGCGATTGCGCCTTGCGGGGTTTGCGGGTGCGCTACTGCGCCTTGTGACTTGGACATGGTCTTTTCCTTCTAAGTGCGCCTCACGGCGTTAAAATTCGATAATCCACATCAGCGCTTCACAGCTTTAGACGTGGGCTTCTTTTTCGTGACATGTGCCGCTGTATTGCTCGCTGCAAATACCACTGATAGGAATATATCGTACTATTTAATCCTGCGCAAGTATTTGTTTATAAAGCGGAAGTTATTGCCGCTCATCTTGCTTTTTGTGTAGCGGTATCACGTCCGCACCCTTCGCCAAGCCGTCAAGATAATCAGCCCATGCCTGCATCATGGTGGTGCGCTCTGGTAGATACATACGCCACGCTTCGCGCTTGTAAGCCGCCTTGATCTTGTTCGGCTCTTCATGGGCAAGTTGACGCTCTAACCATTCCTGCTTATAGCCCATGTTGTCCAGAATGGTTGAAGCCATCGCCCTGAAGCCGTGCGGGGTCATTTCATCATTCGCCCACCCCATGCGCCGCAATGCGGAGCGGATCGCGTTATCACTCATTGGCCGGTCATGGTCACGTTCGCCGGGGAAAACATATTTGCCGCGCCCGGTCAGCGGTTGTATTTCGCGCAATACTTCCACTGCCTGCTTTGCCAATGGCACTATATGCGTAACTCCCATTTTCATTTTGTCAGCCGGAATAATCCATTCTGCTTTATCAAGGTCAAGCTCAGCCCATTCCATCTTGCGCAGTTCGCCCGGGCGCACGAATAGCAGGGGTGATAACTTGAATGCGCTCTTCACGACATAAGAGCCTTGATAGCCTTCAATGTCGCGCAACAGTTCGCCCACCTTTTTGGGGTCAGTTATCGCGGCAAAGTGTTTTTCCTTTTTGACTGGTGGCAATGCGCCGCGCAGGTCGCCCGTAGGATCACGCTCAGCGCGTCCGGTTGCCACGGCATACCTGAATACCTGTCCACAACAAGCAAGTGCCCTATGCGCCGTTTCCAGCGCACCGCGGCTTTCAATGCGCCGGATCGCTGCCAGTAATGCAGGCGCGTTAATCTCGGCAATGGGCGTTGCGCCTATCCACGGGAAAACATCTTTTTCCAGCCGGGCGATGATCTTGCTGGAATGGTTTTCTTTCCAGTTTGGCGCATGGCGGATAAACCATTCGCGGGCGATAACTTCAAAGCTGTTTTCAGTCAGTGCGACTACAACCGTTTTTTGTGCCTGCTTCACTGCGCCGGGGTCTGCACCATTCGCCAACAGCTTGCGCGCCTCTTCGCGTCGTTCCCGCGCTTCCGATAGTGCCACGTCTGGATATACGCCAATTGCCAAGGTTTTGCGTTTGCCAGCGAAGCGATAATCAAGCCGCCAATACTTTGCGCCGCGCACGATCTCTTCTTTTTTCTTCTCGTTGATCTTCACGCTATCCGGTTGCGCCAGTAGATACATGCCGCCGCCATCCGCTCGTTTTTGTGGCTTGCCGGTTGCGTTTGCCCTTTTCACTTCCAAGTCAGTCAGTGCCATGATTTAACCCCTTTTGACGGTATCAACTACTGACGGCATGTCAGATACCGTCAAATATACCGTCAATTGTCGGTAGATTGCAAGGGAATGATTAGGAACGTATAGGCAACAAAAAACCCGCAAAGCCTGTAGCGGTGCGGGTTTCATGGAAGTTTCAGGAACACCTGCAAACAGGTATTTGGTGGTGATAGGTGGATTTGAACCACCGACCTCAGCGTTATGAGTGCTGCGCTCTAACCACCTGAGCTATATCACCTCGGAGAGCGCGGCATTCTCCAGATTTTACTCCACGTTGTCAATGCGCGCGCAGGAAACATTTTTCAGGGTGCTTCCAGAAAAATCCTTCTGTATTTCGGTCAACTCGGCCACGGTTGCCGCATCCGGCTCATTCAGCACAAACACGGTTGTCTTGAGCTTGCTGGCGCGCTCGCCCATTTGCGCAGAGCGTATGTCCTTGGCTTGCCGCAGGTCGTCGAGGAAGTGCTGCGCTGCCTCCTGCGTCTTGAACACGCCGAGTGAAATGGCGTTCAGCCATGGCCCGGCATCCGGCACGACGAAGTATTCCGCGATACCACGCTCCTTGAGCTGGGCAATCTTCTGGGTTACCGCTGCCTTGCTTTTGAGCGGCGGAATATACACCCAGTAGCTTATGGCGCGCTCCACTTGATATTGGCTCAATTTATCGCCGAGTTGCAGCGCGGATAAGGCCGCCGTAGCCCGCGTCAAGTCTGCTCCCGAAAAATCGCCCCACTCCAGGCAAACTGGTGTGCCAGATTCGGTTGCCAACGGCGCAGATTCAGCCGCCACAACAGGAAGTTCCGCAACCGGAGCAGTTGACAAGCGAATTTTTTCCTCATGCAACGCCGGTTGCACTTGTGCCAATCGCTCATCGGCAATCAGACTGCCGCCCCATTGCATTGCCGCAAAAAAGATGACGTTCCCCAGCAGTAGAATCCAGAATAGAGCTCTCATGGTGTGTCCGCTTCCTGTGCGATCAACAGCAAACCTTGCAGCACGAGATTATCTACGATGCGCAACGGCGCGTTAAGATGATTTTGCAGTGCGGCAGCCGCGCCGCCGCTCAGCACAACGGGAATAACGTTACCGCCGAGCAACGCATGTTGCCGTTCTATTGCGCCGCAACATGCCTGTATTGCGCCGCTGAACAGCGCGTCGGCGGTATTCAGCGGGAATGCAGCATAAGTTCCCTGCGCCGGACTCAATTGGGCTGTTGCGTCACACAGACTGCGCCGCATCAGTTCCACCCCGGGCAAAATCAGCCCGCCAGCAAATTCCCCGGTAGCTGACAGGGCGTCAACCGTCGTTGCCGTGCCACTGTTCACTACCAGACACGCCCCGCGCACCAGATGCCATGCTGCGATCAGCGCTGCCCAGCGGTCGCTTCCCAGTTGGGAGGGAGTGGCATAACCGTTGCGTACCCCGCACTGCGCCTGTTGCGCGACAATGAAATGGTGTTGCCCGGCACGAATGCCGCGAATGCATTGTGCAACATTTCCCCCAGCGACATTACTTACCCAAACTTGCCGTATATCCTCCAGTCCGGCGAATTGCTGCGTCAACTCGCTTGCTTGTTTGACAGGCAGGACGCCGTTGCGTAGCCAGCTACTCCCGTCCGTAAGCGCCCACTTGATGCGCGTGTTACCCGCGTCGATCAGCAATTTCATCGCAATCTCCCCACTTCACCGGAATTGAATTGCCGCATTCCCTGCGCGGTTTCCAGGCATAGCTCACCGCCATCGCTGACCCCGCGCGCAATCCCGCTCACGACTGAGCCATCCGCCATACGCAATTGAACCGGCTGATTCTGGTGAATATGGTAACGCTCCCACTCATCGCCGAATGCGGCAAAACCGTCTTGCGCAAATTGCCGCAACGCGCCTGCCAGCTCCTGCAACACGACGGCCAGTAGTTGGTTGCGCGTCGGCGTATCGCGGCACACTTCATCCAGCGCGCTGGCGGGCTGGTCAATCCGATGGGCAAGATGATCCGGCAAAGAGCAATTCAGGCCGATGCCGATCACCACCGCGCTCGGCCCGAGCATATCGCCTTGTGCCTCGATCAGCACACCGCCCAGCTTACCCTGCGTGGTCAAAATGTCATTTGGCCATTTCAACTGCACGCCCTGCGCACCCAGCCTGTTCAGTGCGCGCATGATTGCCACACCGGTCGCCAAGCTCAGGCCGGACAGGGCGTTCAACCCGCAGTCAAAGCGCCACAACAAGGAAAACGTCAGCGCATTGCCAAAACCTGAATGCCAGGCGCGCCCCATCCGCCCGCGCCCGGCAGTCTGCAATTCCACAGCGATCACGCTGCCGCTGGGTGCGCGCCCGTTCGCAGTATCCAGCCCAGCACGCTGCAACAACAAGGCATTGCTGGAATGAGTTTGTGGCACTATTTCCACATCGAATTGCACGGCACTCTTACCCAGCCAGCGCAATACCTCATCAAACTCCAGCCGTTGCCACGAGCGCGCCAGACGATAACCGCGGCCGCGGATTCGCTGCAGCGCCACGCCGTAATCCACAACCCCGGCCAGTGCGTTGAACACGCTGGCGCGCGACATGCCAAGCTGGTCTGCCAACGCTTCTCCAGAATGAAATTCGCCGTCCGCAAGAAGGTTCAGCAACTGCCAGGTGCGCGCCTGAACAATGACTTTTGTCATTGCGGCATCTCATCATCCCGGCGCGGTTGCGCATCGAGAAAACACAGAATTTCGTCGCGCTGTTTCAGCGCATCCTGATAACCACGATCGATCAACGCGCGGCAGAATTTTCCTTCGGAGAGCAGGTAGCTCAACAGGATGCCTCCGCTGTGTGGCACTGCGCCGACCATGCGCAACAGCAAACGTATCGTCCAAGGCATTTCCGCTGCGTAGCGCTCGGCACTTTTCTCGATTGACTGACTGGGTGAAACGACCAGCACATCGACATATTTTATGTCGGCTTGCGCACATACCGATTCCGGCAGCGTGGCCGCCAATTCGTTGATGCGTTGTACCCGCTCCAGGTCCACTTCCATGCTGTCGAGAAAAATGCTGTTCAGCGCGTGCCCTGCAATATGCGCCAGCGACGGATAGTCATTCATCTCGGTGCGCATGGTCTGATTGGTGTAGCCATTTGATGTGACGCCGATGACCAGTATGTGCGTAGCCCCCAGGTGCAGCGCCGAACTGATCGGGGCGATCTGACGCATCGAACCGTCGCCGAAATATTCACGGTTAATCAGGGCTGCCGGGAAAATGAAGGGCAGCGCCGAAGAGGCCAGCAAATGCTTGATCTCGATCTTCGCCGAAATGCCAATACGCCGCGTGCGCCGCCACGGAACCAATTGCGCCACGCCCTGATAAAACGTGACTGATTGTCCCGACCCATAGCCGGATGCGGTGACGCTTAACGCATGCAGCAGTCCGGCATCTATGCTGTCCTGGATTTTTTCGCAGGAAAGCACCTCTCCGAGAAATTCGACCAACGGAGAATTGTCCAGCAGGGATATCTGTTTGATCCGGTTGATACCCAGACCGCTCAGGATCAGTCCGGCCAACCACAACATGGTGTTATTGAGCACGCCAACCACATCGGTGCGATACACCTGATTGGCGTGAAAATTTTTCCAGATGTTATCGAGATAGCGCACCCCCTTACGGAAACTCTGCGCGTTGATCGCCAGCGTCGCGGCATTAAGCGCTCCCGCCGATGTTCCGCAAATCACCGGGAAAGGATTATGCGCGCGGCGCGGCAGGAATTCAGCGATCGCCTTGAGCACGCCGGCCTGATAAGCGGCGCGCGCGCCGCCTCCGGTGAGGATCAGCCCTGCACGTCTTTCCATTCGCTTCCTATTCGGTCTCGGCCTGCACCGAATTGAGCGCGTCCTTCAGCGTTTCCTCGGGCAAGGCATTCAGTGCCTCGGACAATGTCTCCGCCGCGTCCAGCGCCGCTTCCGGAAAATTTTCGGCATCGGTATTCGCCACCAGCACGGCTGCCGCGCCAACCACCTTGAGCAGCCGCGCACGCTCGGCCATCAGCATCTCGATTTCCCTGCCCAATAATGCAACCTCTTGTTTGTTCATCAATCATCTCCCTGGTGCGCCTTCGAGCTTCGCAATGTCAGTGCGGCCCCGCGCAGTTGCTTGTCCATTTCTTACCGCGCAAATACATATCGCGCGGCGATTATAGCGCAGCAACACCTTGCAGCACCGCGTTATCCCAATTCCAGATCAAAGGAAAACATCCGGCAGGAGCCGTGATTTAACCAGCCACTTACCCATCGTTTTTTGATGGGTTAGTGGAATGGCTATGCAAAGCTATCGCGCCGGGTGCGCCCTTTTGCTACCAATCTCATGATCTTTGAAATAAAATCGAAGCCCGTTCAATCAGACGTTGCGAATCCATAATGCCACGCGAAATAAAAGAATCCGATTGGAAGCTGCTAAGGCAGTTGCATCCCGTTGCGCTTGAGCGCTTCTCTCAGCGCATCCTGTCGGAAATCGGGAGCATCAACGCGGATAGCGCAAAGAGTTTTCACCAGCGCTATTTGGATATTTTCAAAGTTGTTGAATGTCGAGACCGGGAAATGGCGCAACTGTTTAACGATCTCCGGCGTTCAACCGCACTGACTCAAATCGCCTTGATTCAATCCCGTGGCTTGCTGACGGAAGACGAGTTACTGCGCTTCAGCAAAGAAGCCCTCGGCATTGTAGAAGTACTGCTTAATGGACGGCAGGACGATGGCAAATAATCGCCCGAAACGCTCCGCATAACACAGCCTCACCTCAATCTGGTTTATTACTTTTCACCGGAAACGCCTTGGCAAAAGTCTGGATCACCTCGCGCACGATCTTGCGCTGCGGCGCGGGCAGCGCGAGGAACGCCTCAAAAATTTCGCGCTCCTGGTAACCGATACCGTCGTCCCAGCGGGCGCGCTCCTCTTTGATCTGCTGCTTGATTTCCAAACCGAATGTCAGTTCGTCAAGTGGGATGCGTAACCACTTTGCCAAAGTCTCAATCTTGTCCAGGCGCGGAATAGATTGCCCCTTCAGCCACTTGTTCACGCCGTGCAACGTAACGCCCTTGCCGAAATAACGCTGGTTGAACTCCCGCTCCAGCACCGCAGCCTCGGCTTTATAACCAGCCTTCTCTATTGCGGCACGTAACCGCTCGGCGAATTTCTGTTGTGGAGTTTTCATATGGTTACGTTACCGAGTTGCAATGGCTGAAACGTAACCAACATCAAAGTCTAGCCATGATGTAGACTTCAAGTTACGCAAATAACGTAACTGAATGTGATGGCCAAAAGTCTGCTGGAACAACTCCCCGAAATTGTCGCCAGTGGCCGCAAGGAAGCCGAGCGCATTTTGGAAAGCATCGAAGGCCGCCACCGCATCAGCCTGCAAACCCGCGAATGGGTACTGCCTGCCAAAGATACGGCGGCACAGGACTGGATTACCAGCCATGCACGTCAAGCTCACCTCTCCACCGTTCGCCCTGAGCCTGTCGAAGGGCAGGTTTCAAATCCCGCCGGTGGTTCGACAAGCTCACCACGAACGGAGTCGGCGGCGTGGACTAACCGCCTAATCTACGGCGACAACCTGCTCGCTATGGCCGCACTGCTGGCAGGCGACGAGCAAACGCCCAGCCTGCGCGGCAAGGTGGATTTGATCTACATCGACCCGCCGTTTGATTCCAAGGCCGACTACCGCACCAAGGTCACGCTACCCGGCGTGGAGCTGGAGCAAAAGCCCACCGTGATTGAGCAGTTTGCCTATTCCGACACATGGAGCGACGGCACGGCTTCCTATCTGGCGATGATTACGCCCCGGCTGATTCTGATGCGCGAATTGTTGAGCGATAGCGGCTCGATCTATGTGCATCTGGATGCCACCGTCGGGCACTATGTGAAAATCGTCCTCGATGAGATATTTGGAAAAGAACGATTTGAGAGGGAAATTATTTGGCGTATTGGTTGGATTTCTGGTTACAAGTCGGCCGCAAACAATTGGATTCGGAACCACGACAGCATTCTTTACTACACAAAAACTCCAAGCTTCATATTCAACAAGGAATATATCCCATACCCCGAAGACTACGTTCGGCGCGACGGCAAGAAACCGGAAGGGGCAGGTTACCCAATTGAAGACACATGGAACTGTTCGGAAATGGATCGATTGGACTCAATTCAGATCATGAGCTTCTCCAGAGAGAAAGTTGGTTACGACACTCAAAAGAACGAGAACCTCTTGATCCGAGTAATTAGGGCATCCACAAACAAAGATTCTGTTGTCGCTGACTTTTTTGGTGGTTCCGGCACCGCCGCCGCCGTGGCCGAAAAACTAGGCCGCCGCTGGATCACCACCGACCTCGGCAAACCTGCCTGCATGGTGATGCGCAAGCGGCTGATCGACCAGAACGCGCAGCCGTTTTTGTATCAGGCCATCGGCGACTATCAGGTGGAAGCAGCCAAATCCATATTGGGGCGGCAATTCAAAATTGGCGACTTGTCGCAGATCGTGCTGTCGCTGTTTGGCGCGCTGCCGCTGCCGCCTGAGGATAATCCGGCGAGGAATTTGGGGTATTTGGCGGAGGGCGCCCCCTCACCCCGGCCCTCTCCCGGAGGGAGAGGGGGAAAGACGCTGGTGCTGGCTGATTCGCCCAACAAGCTCACCGGTGCGGCCACGCTGAAAAAAGCCATCGCGCAGCGTGACAATCTGATGGGCGGCTGGGATCGTGTGGTGGTGCTGGGCTGGAACTTTGAGCCGTCGATCGGCGAGACCATCACCGCGCTGAACGACAGCCGTCTGGAGGTGTTGGTGATTCCGCCGGACTTGATGGACAGGTTGAAGAAGAAAGGCGGGCTGGACAAACTCAGAGGCACGGTGCGGTTTTCTTCGTTGCAGTATTTGACGATCAGGCCGGTGGTGCGACTGGGAGCGCGGGCGTCTCGCCCGCATGCGGGCGAGACGCCCGCGTTCCCGGAAGAAACGCTGACCGTGCAACTGGACAACTACGTGTTGCTATCGCCGGAGGCAATCAATCTGGATGAGGCGAACCGCGTCAAGTTGCAGGCGATCATCAATCAGGAGCCGCTGGCCTTGATCGAATACTGGGCGGTTGATCCTGACTATGACGGCAAGGTGTTCCGCTCGGTGTGGCAGGACTATCGCGGCAACACCGACAACGACGGCGACCCATTGCGCGTGGTGACCAAGGCAGTGCTGACGCTGCCCGCCAAATCCGGCACACGCCGCGTGTGCGTGCGGGTGGTGGATGTGTTCGGCTTTGAGGCGGAAGTGGTGGTGACAGTGGAATTTCCGCGATGAGTGAGGGTGCGTTGCCGGTGAGGTGCGCTATTTACCCGCCACTTTGCGGGCGATTTCCTGCTTGCTCTGCCGCAGCAATGCGATTTCGGACGGTTGCAGCATCCGGGGTGCGGACAAGATACCGAGCTTCTGATTCAGTAAGCGCGTCGAAGGCGTGACCGAATCGTTCTTGCCACCAATGTTCAAGTTCCGTTCCATGATTCCCCCTTATTTGCTTGGCAATTTAAGCATGCGCAAGCTGTTTCACTGTCGCCAGTTGCTTGCCAAAGGTGATGTTTGCGGTTTTGAGGTCATAGGCAGCTTGCAGGTTCAGCCAATACTGAGGCGTTTGCCCCAAGGCACGGCCAAGGCGCAACGCCATTTCAGCGGTTACGGGGCGGTCAGCTTTGAGCAGGTGCGAGACACGCATCGGAGAAACGCCGATCGCCTCGGCAAAGGCGGCTTGCGTTATATCCAATTCGTCCAGCGTTTCACGCAGAAATTCGCCGGGGTGGACAGGGGGCAGGCCGTTGACAACAGGTTTGGTTTTCATGCGTATCGCTCCTTAATGGTAATCCACAACTTCGACATCAAACGCATCGCCGCTCACAAACCGGAAGCACAGCCGCCATTGGTCGTTGATGCGGACGCTCCATTGCCCGGTACGGTTGCCGCTCAATGCTTCCAGGCGGTTGGAGGGCGGCATGCGCAAGTCCTCGGTACAGGTTACAGCATCCAGTTGCGCCAAGCGCATCACGGCACGCCGCAAAATATCCGGCGGCAGGCGGCGCGATTTGCCCGTGGCAAACAGGCGCTCCGTTTCGGCGTCGGCAAAGTTTTTAATCACGCCCGCAATATAAACAATTTGTTTATCGAAAGCAACTATGTCTAAAACCGACGAGCAACTCGCACTCTCCGCTGGTCTGACCGCCAAAACTAACCAACTTTGCATTGGCCTGGAATATGGCGTGGCGGATATTTACGAGTTGGTCACGCCCACCACGGCGGAGTTGCTGAAGTGGTGGTTTGGCGAAGACATGATCGCCACGCGCAGCACGCTGAATTTTCATGCGGGGCAACGGCAGGCGATACTCAACGCCATTGTTGCGCATGAAGTGCTGGGGGCAACCACACTGCTCGATCTGTATCAGCAGGCTGCGCCGGATGCGCTGCTGACTGGCAGCAGGATGAGTGAAGTGGCGCAAGCCAAACATGCGCATCCGAAATATTGCCTGAAGATGGCGACCGGAACGGGCAAGACTTGGGTACTGCAAGCCTTGCTGATCTGGCAGTTGCTCAACAAAACGGCGGCACTGGCTGCTGGGGTGAACGACTCCCGATTCACACGCCAGTTCTTGATCGTCGCGCCCGGCTTGATTGTGTATGACCGTTTGCTGGATGCTTTTTGCGGCAAGCAGATTGACGGTGTGCGCGGCTTTGCCACATCGGATGTGGCTCAGTTTGCCGAGTTGTTCATTCCCGAAGCGTACCGTGAACTGGTGTTTGGCTTTGTGCGCAACAATGTATGCAGCAAGACGGAAATCGGCCTGAAGGCTACGGGCAACGGCATGATCGCCATCGCCAACTGGCATTTGCTGGCTGATGTGGATGAACTGGAAAGCGAGGAAGAAATCGCGGCACCGGGCGCAATGATGGAACCGCAACAAGTCATTGATGCCGTACTACCGCTGACACCTGGACGCGCCACCGGCAACAGCCTGGACATGCTGGATCGCCGCTACGCACACGGCAATGTGCTGGAATTCCTGGTTGGGTTGCCGGATTTGATGGTGTTCAACGACGAGGCGCATCACATCCACGAGTTGAAGAAAGAGGGTGAGACGAGCGAGGTGGAATGGCAGAAGAGCCTGAGCCGCATTGCCGAGAGCAAAGGCCGATGCTTTGTGCAGGTGGATTTTTCCGCCACGCCATACAACGATGTCGGCTCGGGAAAGAACAAACGCAAACTGTATTTCCCGCACATCATCACTGACTTTGATCTGAAAAGCGCGATGCGCGCCGGGCTGGTGAAATCGCTGGTGCTGGATAGGCGCAAGGAAATCGGCGCGCTGCCGCTGGAATTCAAGGCCGAGCGCGACGAGGACGGCAACCCCTGTTTGAGCGAAGGCCAGCGGGTGATGTTGCGCGCCGGATTGCAAAAACTGAAAAAACTGGAGGTGGATTTTGCGCGCATTGATCCGGTTCGTCATCCGAAGATGCTGGTGGTGTGCGAGGACACCACAGTTTCACCAGAAGTAGTCAAGTTTTTGAGAGATGAAGGTTTGCGCTACGAAGGTGGGCTCGATGACGAAGTCTTGCTGATTGATTCCGGTAAAAAGGCCGAACTGGGCGAGAAAGACTGGGTGCCGGTGCGTGAGAGGTTGTTCAGTGTGGATCAGCACGCCACACCGCGTGTGATCGTCAGCGTGTTGATGTTGCGCGAAGGGTTCGACGTGAACAATATCTGCGTGATAGTGCCGCTGCGCGCCTCACAAGCCCAGATTCTGCTGGAACAGACTATCGGGCGCGGCCTGCGGCTGATGTGGCGCGATGAAGAGTACACCGACCTCAAGCGCGAGAATCGGGAGCGCATCAACACCGGGCTTGAGCCGGGCAACTTGATCGACATTCTTTCCATCGTTGAGCATCCGGCCTTCCAGTCGTTTTACGATGAGCTGATGGCCGAAGGTCTTGCCGGTGTGACTACCGATGAAATGGATAGCACCAGCAGCACGGGCGATGTGATTGCGGTGGAATTGCGTGATGGTTTTGAGAAATATGACTTCGCGATTCCCTTCATCCTGCGCGAAGCGGAGTCTTTTCTGGAGCACCATGCGCTGGACTTGACGGCACTGCCTGCTTTTACTGCGATGACGCTGGATCAGCTCACCGCGCTTCTCGGCAAGGGCGACACTTTCGTTTCGCAGGATTTGCAGAGCAGCACGCTGTTTGGCGATTACCGCGTGGAGGGCGCGGTGATGAATGTCAGCGGTTATAACGATTTTCTGGCGCGGCTGACACGCCGTATCAGTCAGGCATTGAGCCAGCCGCTGCCCAAAGGCAACAAGATCGCCACGCATCTGGCGAACCCGTATTTGCAGACCAATACCGCCGAGTTGACCGGCTGGCTGGATGGATACATCCGAGATTATCTGTTCGGTGCTGCATTTGAACCGATGCAAGGAGAGAATTGGCGCGTGTTGTTATTACAGCCGGTGATCGACCACATCAACAAGGTGTTTGCCGTGGCGTTGATCGAAGCGGAACATCAGGATGTGGTGGGCACAACCGAAGTGCATTATCGCAACTTGTCAGAAGTCCCGAAGCTGATGATGCGCGAAAGCAACTCGCTGCCAGTCGTCAAATGTATCTACGAACGATTGCCATTTCCCGCACGCAATGGTGGGCTGGAACGCGCGTTTATCGAATGGGCGCAGGCGGATGCGCAGGTACACGCGTTCTGCAAGGTAAGCGAAACCCGCCATGATTTCGTGCGCCTGCGTTACGTGAAGGAAGACGGCTTGCCCGCGTTTTACTCACCCGATTTTCTGGTGCGCACCGAACAGGCAGTTTATCTGGTGGAAACCAAGGCTCAAGGGCAGGTAACCACACCAAACGTACAGCGCAAACTGAAGGCTGCCGTGGCGTGGTGCGGGCGCATCAACGGCCTGGATGCTGAATTGCGCGGCGGCATGCCATGGCACTATGTGTTGCTGGGCGAGGCCGTGTTCCATGAATGGCGCAGCAAGGGAGCACGGCTGGGCGATCTGCTGAACTATGCCCGCGTGCGCCCGCTGGCAGACGCATCGACACAGGGCAGGTTGTTGTAATCGTAGAACTCGATACATCAACACATAGCCCGCGTAACAATCCTGCTCTAGCAGCCTGTCGGACTTAAAATTTCCGGAGCAACAAACCGTTGCACCGGCAAGCAATTGCACAAAAAATAGGCATATTTCGCTGTTTTTTACCAGA
>JANLID010000137.1 GCA_024654105.1 Gallionella sp.
CGAGCATATCATATTCGAGCTCTTCCGCCGGCAGCAGGGAATCGAAGCCTTCGCGCAATATTACATGGCAAGTGGTGCATGCACAGGATTTTTCGCAGGCATGTTCGATTTCCACGCCATGCTGCAACAGCGCATCGCAAATTGAGACGCCCGGTTCGGCCCGGAACAGCGTACCTTGCGGGCAAAGTTCCTCATGCGGCAACACAATGATCTGCGGCATTATTTTATCTCCAGATCGGCAATGTTCTTGCCCGCCAGGACATGCGCCACGCTCTTGTCCATACGCGCTTGCGCAAAGCTCACGGTGACGTCATTCAATGCGGTGATGGCGCGTTTGATGGCCAGATGATCGGTTAGTTGCAGTGTATCGCGCAACGCGCCCATATAGGCTTCGATCTGCGCGCGTTCTGCCTGATCGAGCAGATCGCCGTCCTGCTCCAGCGCATGCTGCACCGCCTCAAGCAATTGCTGCGCCTCGGTCTGTTGCTCGCGCCGCGCGCGTGCCTGCATGTCATCCTGCGCGTGTTGCGTGGAGTCCTGCAACATGCGCGTGATTTCTGCGTCGCTCAAACCATAGGAAGGCTTGACCGTGATCGCCGCCTCGATGCCGCTGCTCATCTCGCGCGCCGACACGTTCAGCAGGCCGTCGGCGTCCACCTGGAAGGTCACGCGGATGCGCGCCGCGCCCGCCACCATCGGCGGGATGCCGCGCAATTCGAACTTCGCCAGCGAGCGGCAATCGCTCACCAGTTCGCGCTCGCCCTGCACCACATGGATGCTCATCGCGGTCTGCCCGTCCTTGTAAGTGGTGAATTCCTGCGCGCGCGCGGTCGGGATGGTGCTGTTGCGCGGGATGATTTTTTCCGCGAGACCGCCCATGGTTTCGATGCCCAGGCTGAGCGGAATCACGTCGAGCAGCAGCCAGTCGCCGCCGCTGCGGTTGCCCGCCAGCAGGTTGGCCTGAATCGCCGCGCCCAGCGCGACGACCTTGTCGGGGTCGAGATTGGTCAGCGGCGTTTGCCCGAAAAACTCTTCCACAGCGTGCTGCACCTGCGGCATGCGCGTCGCGCCGCCGACCATCACCACGCCCTTGATATCCGCGACGCCCAGCTTCGCGTCGCGCAATGCGCGGCGCAACGGTTGCAGGGTGTGTTCCACCAGATTTTGCGACATTGCATGGAACTCGCTGCGCGTCAGCACGTTGTCGATCACTTCGCCGTTCGACAGTGCCGCGGTGATGCGCGTCTCGGCATGCTCGGTCAGTTGCTCCTTGGCGGCGCGCGCATGGGTCAGCAGCAGGCGCGTGTCCTGCGGGCCGAGCGCGGAGAGGCGGTTTTTTTCCAGCAGCCAGCAATGGATGCGCTGGTCGAAATCGTCGCCGCCCAACGCGGAATCGCCGTTGGCCGCCAGCACCTCGAACACGCCGCGCGACAGGCGCAGGATGGAAATATCGAAAGTGCCGCCACCCAGGTCATACACCGCATACACGCCCTCGGCGGCGTTATCCAGCCCATAGGCAATCGCTGCGGCGGTCGGTTCGTTGAGCAGGCGCAGCACGTTCAGCCCGGCGAGGCGCGCCGCATCCTTGGTGGCCTGCCGCTGCGCGTCATCGAAATAGGCCGGCACGGTAATCACCGCACCGACCAGTTCGCCGCCCAGCGCAGTTTCGGCGGTATTGCGCAGTACCTTGAGAATTTCGGCAGACACCTCAACCGGGCTTTTCACGCCTGCCACGGTACGCAACTGCACCATGCCACCCTGTGAGTTTCCCGGGGCAACAGAGGGCGAAGGCGCACCCACGAAACGATACGGCAGGCGGCTGATTTCGCCGACCTCCTTGAGGCCGCGCCCCATGAAGCGCTTCACCGAGACAATGGTATTGGCGGCATCCTCGTTCTGCATGGCTTGCGCCGCTTCCCCTACCACGACACTGCCATCGGCCAGATAGCGCACTACCGAAGGCAGTATGGCGCCCCCGTTTCCGTTATTGAGCACCACGCTGATGCCGTTGCGCACCGTCGCAACCAGCGAATTGGTCGTACCGAGGTCGATGCCCACCGCCAGCCGGTGCTGGTGCGGCAAGGTGCTCAGGCCGGGTTCGGAAATTTGTAGCAAAGCCATTGATGTAGTCGCTAGTCGTAAGTCGGTAGGGTGCATTCCATGCACCAATGGTAGTGGTGCATGGAATGCACCCTACATTGCTTTATAAATCTATCGCATCGTAAGCGGCATGAATTTCTTCCGCGAGTTTTTCCATGAAACGCAGCTTGCGCACCGCTCCGGCGGCCGCGGCATAACTTTTTTCGATATCAATTTTAACCGCAAGCTGTGCTTCAAGCTCACGCGTTTCGCGTTTGATCTGCACTTCAAGTTTATCAAGCGTTGCAGCATCTTTCGCCTGCTGCGCTTCGGCGACCGCTTCGCGCCATTCCATCTGTGCCATCAAAAAATCCAGCGGCATCACGGTATTGTTTTCTTCCTGGGTGTCCACCCCGTACAGCGACAGCAGGTAGCGCGCGCGCCGCAGCGGGCTGCGCAGCGTCTGGTAAGCCTCGTTCACCAGTGTGGCGCGCTGCACGGCCAGGCGTTGTTCGGCATCGGGCAGGTGGGCGGATTTGTCGGGATGAACCTGCGCCTGCAGTGCACGATATTGCTGCTCAAGCTGCGCGATATCTATCTGGTAAGACTGCGCAAGGCCAAACAGTTGAAAGTGGTTTTGCTGAAAGTCGAAACTGGCGAGCTGCATGCGATTTTGAAAACGTTAGAGACCGTCAGGCAATGAAGTCATGCCGAGCGCATAACAAATAACTTGGTTGTCGTTTTTTTGGCAGCCAAGTCAGATGGCTAGTATTGCAAATCATAAATTACGGAACATTGTTTGGAACCTACCCACGTCCCCGTAGGGCGGATGAGCCGCAGGCGTTACCGGTGCCGGGGCACACGTTTTTGCATCCGCCGAATGAGAAAACATACGGCGGAAGGCGCTGCGCTTTTCCGCCCTACAGGTTTTGAACATGTTCCGATAATTCCGTGACGCAATACCAGTAGTCATATCAGTAGTTTTCAAACGCCGAAGCTCTCACCGCAGCCACACTGGTTCTTCACGTTCGGATTGCTGAACTTGAATCCTTCGTTCAAGCCTTCGCGCGTGTAATCCAGCTCCATGCCGTCAATGTACGGCAGGCTTTTCGGATCGACCAGCACCGTGACGCCATGGCTGGCGAACCGAACATCATCACCGGCCACTTCGTCGGCAAACTCCAGCTTGTAGGCCATGCCGGAGCAGCCGCTGGTGCGCACCCCGATGCGCAAACCAACACCCTTGCCGCGTTTGGCAATAAAATTTGCCACATGCCGGGCTGCATTTTCAGTCAGTGTAATCGCCATGTTTTTCACTCCTTGCAACTTTCCCCGCAGGCTGGCGCTTCCAGCACCGCGCTGTGTTTGTTCTGGTAGTCAGCCACAGCCGCCTTGATGGCGTCTTCCGCCAGGATGGAACAGTGGATTTTTACCGGTGGCAGCGCCAGTTCTTCGGCGATTTGCGTGTTCTTGATCTCCAGAGCCTGGTCGACCGTCTTGCCTTTGACCCACTCGGTCACCAGCGAACTGGACGCGATCGCCGAGCCACAGCCGTAGGTCTTGAACTTGGCGTCCTCGATCACGCCGTCCTTGCCGACCTTGATCTGCAATTTCATCACGTCGCCGCACGCCGGCGCGCCGACCATGCCGGTACCCACTCCCGCCGCATCCTTGTCCATCGAGCCGACGTTGCGCGGATGTTCGTAATGATCCAGTAATTTCTCGCTATAAGCCATCTTAACCTCCTAGGATTGAGGAGCGAGGAGTGAGGAATCAGGAAAACCGTTCTTGCACGATCCTCGATCCCCGTTCCTCGATCCTGCCTTCAATGTGCTGCCCACTGCACGGAATTCATATCCACGCCGTCCTGGTACATTTCCCACAGCGGCGACAATTCGCGCAGTTTGCCAATCTTGTCCTTCAGCAGTTCGACAACGTAGTCCACCTCCCCGACAGTGGTGAAACGCCCCACCGTGAAGCGGATCGAGCTGTGCGCCAGCTCGTCGCTACGCCCCAGCGCACGCAGCACGTAGGATGGCTCCAGGCTCGCCGAGGTGCAGGCCGAGCCGCTCGATACCGCGACATCCTTGATCGCCATCATCAGCGATTCGCCTTCGACAAAGCTGAAACTCAGGTTGAGATTATGCGGCACACGATGCTTCATGTCGCCGTTGATATGCACCTCTTCCATCGCCATCAGGCCGCTCAGCAGGCGGTCACGCAACATGCGGATACGCTCGTTTTCCCGCTCCATTTCTTCCCTGGCGATGCGGAACGCTTCGCCCATGCCGGCGATCTGGTGCGTCGGCAGCGTACCGGAGCGCATGCCGCGCTCGTGCCCGCCGCCGTGCATCTGCGCCTCGATGCGCACGCGCGGCTTGCGCCGCACGTACAGCGCGCCGATGCCTTTCGGGCCGTAGGTTTTGTGCGCGGAAAACGACATCAGGTCGACTTTCAACTGCTGCAAATCGATGGCTACCTTGCCGGTCGCCTGCGCCGCATCCACATGAAACAAGATTCCTTTATCGCGGCAGATCTCGCCGATCGCGGCGATATCCTGGATCACGCCGATTTCGTTGTTCACCAGCATGACGGACACCAGCACGGTGCCGGGGCGCAACGCCGCTTTGAATTTTTCCAAACTCAGCAGGCCGCTTGGCTCCGGGTCAAGATAAGTTGCGCTAAAGCCTTCACGCTCCAACTCGCGCACGGTATCGAGCACCGCCTTGTGCTCGATGCGCATGGTGATGATGTGCTTGCCCTTGCCCTGGTAGAAATGCGCCGCGCCCTTGATGGCGAGGTTGTTCGACTCGGTAGCGCCGGAAGTCCAGACAATTTCCTTGGGGTCGGCGTTCACCAGTGCGGCAACCTGCTCGCGCGCCAGTTCTACCGCCACGTCGGCTTCCCAGCCGAAAGCATGGGAACGGCTGGCCGGATTGCCGAATTTCTCGGTAAGGTAGGGGATCATCATCGAAGCCACGCGCGGGTCGACCGGCGTGGTTGCGGAGTAATCCATGTAAATCGGGAGCTTCATTTTTTCATCTTTCCTGTGCTAAACCGTAATCACCATGGGCTTTGCGTTTTTCTTGCTTACCTTGATGGGCGCGCCACTGGAAACAATTTTTGCCTGGCTATCCACCAGTTGTTGTAGCGTGATGGAAGATAAATAGTCATAAATACATTCATTGAGCCCCACCCACAATTCGTGAGTAAGACATTGGCGATCGTCGAAGCAGTTGCCCTTCCCGCCGCAACTAGTCGCATCCAGAGGTTCATCCACCGCCACGATGATTTCGGCTATGGTAATTTTATCCGCAGGCCGGGCAAGATGATAACCGCCACCCGGGCCACGCACACTTTTCACGATTTTGCGACGGCGCAGCCTGCCGAACAACTGCTCCAGGTAAGAGAGCGAAATCTTCTGCCGCTCGCTGATTGCAGCCATGGTCACCGGGTTAGTCCCGCCGCACATTGCCAAGTCGGCCATTGCTGTTACGGCAAAACGCCCTTTGGTAGTTAATCGCATATCATTCTCCAGTCATGCTCCTGATCAGGTTGTTCCAAAGGTAACTGAATTTTTCCCAACTTCCGCACGAAAATAATATAATACCATAATTTTTTAGTCAACTATTTTATTCAGATGATTCGGATCGAATTTGTCGGCAGTGGCGCGCTCTTCTTCGATAGACACTCCCATTTTTTCAAGTTGCTGCAAAATGAAATCAATGCGCTGGTCCACCGTCACGCTGTGCCCGAGCAGGCCATGGATCGCCTTGGAAAGCGGGTCGTTCTGGTCGTTGCCGATGCCATATGCATTGAAACCGGCGGCACTTTTCTTCTCTTCATCAAGAATCCGCGCCGGGATGCCCGCCGCCGTTGCACCCGCCGGGACATTTTTTACCACCACCGCATTCGAGCCGATTTTTGCGCCGTCGCCGATGGTGATCGGGCCGAGTATCTTGGCGCCCGCCCCCACTACCACACCATTGCCAAGCGTGGGATGCCGCTTGCCTTCCTTCCACGAAGTGCCCCCCAACGTCACGCCGTGGTAGAGCGTGACATCGTCGCCAATTTCGGCAGTCTCGCCAATTACCACGCCCATGCCGTGGTCGATAAAGAAACGCCGCCCGATCGTCGCGCCGGGGTGAATCTCGATGCCGGTCAGCCCGCGCGCAATATGCGACAGGAAGCGCGCCAGCCACTTGAAATCGGCATGCCACAGGGTATTCGCCATGCGGTGCAGGATGCGCGCATGCAGACCCGGATAGCAGGTCAGCACCTCAAAAGTGGTGCGCGCTGCGGGATCGCGGTCGAATACGCTGGCAATGTCTTCTTTAATGTTGCTGAACATCCGGATGCTCTTCCAAATAGCGTGATTTGAGGCGCGCATTGTACTCGGTTGTCACGCTCAATATGCCGCGCAGGATGTTGATTTCTTCCGGCTCCGGCCGCGCCCGCGCATAAAGCCGGCGCAGGCGCTGCATCATGCGGGCAGGATTTTGCGTGGTGAAAAAGCCGATCTCGGACAGCGTCCTTTCCAGATGCGCGTAGAGTCCCTCCAATTGTTCGTGCGGCGCAGACAGTACCTCCTTCGCACCCGGTGTATAGCTCTGCACCGCCACGCTCAACTCATACGCCATCACCTGCACCGCAGCGGCCAAGTTAAGCGAGGAAAAATCCGGATCGGCGGGAATATTCACCAATACTTGCGCCTTGCCAATTTCCTCATTGGTCAGGCCGGACATTTCGGTGCCGAACAGCAGCGCCACCGGCTGCTGCGCGGCCTGTTGCAGCAACAGCGGCATCGCCTCGCGCGGACTCTTCACTTCAATGGAAATGTCGCGCAGCCGCGCTGTCATCGCTACGGTGAATACCACGCCCTGCAATGCCTCGTCGATCGAGCTGCACACCACTGCTTCGCGCAGCAGATCATCGGCGCCGGTGGCCATCGCATCGGCCTGCGCATCCGGAAAATGCCGGGGATTGATCAGATACAGATGGCGCAACCCCATCGTCTTCATCGCGCGCGCTGCCGCGCCGATATTGCCCGGATGGGTGGTATGGCTGAGCACCACACGCACATTATTCAAAATATTCGGTTTATCCAAGACTCCCATCCTTGCAAAGTGAGCAAATGCCCCCCGCTAATTTCCGGGCCACAGCATCTTAAAATTAAATGATAGCTGACGGTGATGTTTGATTGACAGCAAATGAATGGTATCGTCGAACTGTGCATACAGCACCAGATAATCAGCGAACAGATATTCGTGCAACGCACCCTCATGCAGCTTCGCTTGCAAGAGCCCAAGAGCATTCGCCACTTCCACGGAACATACTGGCCACGCAAGAAAAGACCTTCCCATCGCAGGGAAATGTTCAAGATTGGGGATCAAGGTATTGGACAGGTCATCCAGCAGGCGGTCATAAGCCTGGGGAGCGCCAGCTTCATCAAGAAACGCTTCAATTGCTTCGAGATTGCGCTCAAAGTTGGCGGTCAGTTTGACCGTAATTTTCTTTGCCACTAATACCTCGGCTCAAGCTGCGCGCCGACGCTTGAGCCGCTGGATGGTCTTGCGCGCATCGCTCACCAGACCGGCAACCACGTCATCCAGCCCTCTGTAGATTTCGTCAACCAGCAGCAAATGAATATGCTCGCGTTCCAGGCGGTGGTAGTAATCAAGCCGTTCGGCATCAATCAAGGCGACATAACTTTCGCCGTTCTTGGTAATAATCTTCTCGGCGCCGGCCTTCACCTGCTCCGCCAAATCGGAAAGATTGGCGCGCGCCTGAGAAAATGCCACCACATCGCATATAGAAATTCCCATGATGCCTCCTTGTGTATGTTACAAAATATTGTGCAATATGCTGTGCATCATACAAGCTCATCCATTGGCATTCAATACAAGTATACATTTCATGCACCACATTCTCGCGCAAAAGCCAATGCGGATTTTGACACGGTTGAGCGATGCAAGGAAAATTACTTCAGAGTGGATTTATCCACGGCGTTTTCAGGTTGCTCGAACCTGTTGCAACACTTATGCTTCACAAATTGCAGCAATGCGCATATTATGCGCACGAGGAGGTATCCCATGAAATCAATGCAAAGCAATCAAGCGCGTAAGCGCCCAGTCAATCTGACGCTCAACGAAGACTTGGTGTCTCAGGCAAAAGGAATGACGACAAACCTTTCCGGCGTGGTCGAGCAACTTTTGTCCGACTACATACTTAAACAAAATAACGCACGACAAGAGAAGTTACAAAGCGCCGTCGTGGCAGCACAGGCTTGGAATGTTTTTAACGAGCAATCCGGCTCGTTTGCCGATGAGCATTCAACACTGTAATGGCACAGTTCGACGTTCATCGGAATATCGGAAAGCAGCGCGAAGCGATTCCCTTTATTGTGGTTGTTCAATCATCCCTGTTCGACACCTACCGCCGCCGAGTCGTCGTTCCCCTAGTGCGCCGCAGCAACCTTGATCGCGCCGCTGCATTCCTTGATACCCCGCTTAATCCCGTCTTCACGGTTAAAGGCATAAAAGTGGTGCTGCATCCGCTGGAGATGGTCTCTGTCGCCACCGACCAGTTAGGTGAAAAGGTTGCGACACTTGCATCAGAAGGCGACCGCATCACTGGCGCGATGGACGAGTTACTGACGCGGGCTTGGGCGTGAAATTAATTGCGATGCCGACCTCAATAGTGCAGAGCACGAGAAACAGCTTGGCGTCTACCCCAATGGCAATTCCCTAGCTCGCTTATCTCAAGGCCAGCACAAATTTAACCAATGCTTGGATATCATCATGACTGACACGCGGTGAAGCTGGTGGTTCAGGCATTGCACCCCATACACCGACACCGCCGACTTGGCTGAACGGCAGATACCCGAGCTCGTCCAGAATGATGGGATCCATCCGCATCAGCGACAGTGCAACCCGCCCGGCTTTTCCGTCGCGCTTCTCCCGCTCCAGAACATTGACCAGATCGACCGTGGAATAGAAGCGCACCCGCTTGCCCTGCAAGGCGATGCCGGACACCGCGATGGCGGTGGCCAAATGCGTCTTGCCCGTGCCGGGGCCGCCAATGAACACCACGTTCTGTGCCGTATCGGTAAATGACAGCGTCGCCAGTTGTTTGACCAAGTGTTGATCTGCCGTGGACGATTCAAAGTCAAACCCGGCCAGATCACGATGCACGGGGAACTTGGCCGCGTTCATCTGGTGACTCACCGATCGCATGGCCCGATCCGTATGCTCGGCTTGCAGCAGGTGTTCGATCAGCCATTTCGAAGATTCTGTTGATGCCGTACCCTGAGCCGTCAAATCTGTCCAGGCGCCGGCCATGCCGTGCAGCCGCAATTCTTTGAGTTCGGTCATGACATCACGCATGGTCGATCTCCTCGGCGTCGGTCACTTCTTCGTCGGTATCACGCAGTCCGTCGTAACGACTGGTGTTGGCCAGCGGTGCCTCCTTGAGTTGCAAGCTCGTCTCGACACACGGTGGCAGAGGACTGGAATTGAGCCGCGCCAACACATTGAGTACGTGCTCTGCACTGAGCGCGCCGGATTCAATCACCAATTCCACCGCCACCAATATGGCATCCAGTCCGGCAGTGGGTACGGCTGCCAGCACCTGCGCCATGATCCGATCACCACCCGCGTGCCGCATCAAACCTTGCCGCAACTTCCGGAGTGGTGCCGGCATGTCGGCAAAGGGAGCGCCGTTACGGAGTGCTCCCGGTTTGCGCTCCACCAGCGGGATGTAGTGCTGCTGCCAGTCGTAGCGGATATGATCACGTTCGGTCGGGCGATCATGGCTGGCTACCACGATGTCTCCTGCCACAATGCAGACCTGACCCGGATAGAGCCGGGTGCTGACCCATTGGCCTACCAGCTTGCATGGTGCCGAATAACGGTTGCGTTGCACACTGACCAGACACGTTGAAGACACCCGTGTCGGCTTCTCCACATAGCCGTCAAATGGGGTGGGCACGGGCATCATCTGGATGCGCTCCTGCTCCAGCATTTCTGCCAGGCTCATTTTTCCTGCGGTACGTTGGCGGTGCCGCTCCCTCAGAGCTTCTGAGCCATCTGCGTATCGTGTTGCGCGACAAGCCCGTGCGCTTGGTTATTTCATGCAGCGACAGTTTGTCGCGTAAATACATCCGTCGAATCTTTCCAAACATTTCCATAGTGATCACCTTTGATCTCCCGCCTAAAAATTAGGCAGGGCAAGTAGAACACCTGGGGCAACTTTGGATCGGCACAACCTCTATAAGTGGGTCAGTTTTCGGTCAGCGGCAACATGCCTGCACTCTGGGTATTCCTACAGCGCCCACTTCTGGGTATTTTTAAACGCGCGCCAACACCGGCCGGATGTGCGTGGAGCGGGTGGCCGAATCAGGCTGGAATAGGTGGCCGAATCCCGTGGAATGCGCACATATCGGATAAAATATCGAACTTGACGCCATTTGTCGTGTCTTAGTTTCGGACGTTTGAAAATCAAATGTGCTCTGCCCCATACTTTCCTTCAGGATATACATAATGAAAGATAAGTTGCTTTGGATATTGCTGGCGTTTACTTTAGCTGCGCTCAATACAACGCAGGCTACCGCGCAGCTTTTACCGCTGGAACATCAGCCTCACGCAGCCCTTCTGTCCGCAAAAATGATAAGCCGTCATCATTACAGACAGGTAACGTTTGACGATAGTTTATCTTCGCAAATATTCGACAATTATCTGAAGATGCTGGATAGCGAAAAGGTATTTTTCTTGCAGGCTGACATTGATCATTTCGCCGATGCGCGCACCAAGCTTGATGATGCGATTCTCGACAAGGATTTGGGCATCCCTTTCGCCATATTTAACCTCTATCAGCAGCGAATGGCTGAACGCTTTAGCTATGCTCGCTCCCTGCTAGCCAATGGTTTTGATTTCATGAAAAAGGAAAGCTATCAACTCACCCGCAAAAATGCGCCATGGCCAAAATCCGAAGACGAGTTGAATGACTTGTGGCGCAAGCGTGTCAAGAACGACTGGCTGCGTCTCAAGCTGGCCGGCAAGGATAATCAAAGCATCGTCGAAACACTGGGGAAACGCTATGACAACTCCCTGAACAGCCTGTCCAAGATCAAAAGTGAAGACGCATTTCAAGCTTTTATGAACGCCTATGCGACGGCCATAGACCCGCATACCAATTATTTTGGGGTGCGTGCTTCCGAAGAGTTCGACATTTTGATGAGGCTGTCTCTGGTTGGCATCGGCGCCGTGCTTATTGACAGGGATGAATACACTACGATCCGGGAACTGGTGGCAGGTGGCCCGGCGGCCCTGTCAGGCAAGTTCAAAGCCGGTGACCGCATCGTGGGTGTCGGGCAAGGCGAAGATGGCCCAGTGACCGAAATTGTGGGCTGGCGCATTGACGACGTGGTGGCCTTGATACGCGGCGCAGAAGATTCTGTGGTGCGTCTTGATGTGCTGCCCGCAGAAGCGGGCGCTGACGGAAAACACAACCTCATTTCACTGGTCCGCAAAAAGATCAGCCTGGATAAACAGGCCGCAAAGAAATCAATTATCGAGGTTAAAGACGGGGCGGTAACGCACCAGATCGGCGTGATCTCCCTGCCCGGCTTCTATCAGGATTTTGCTGCCCGCCAGAAAGGTGACAAAGATTTCAAAAGTGCGACCCGGGATGTGTCGGTCCTGCTTGATGAACTGAAAAAAGACAAGGTGGATGGCGTGCTGGTGGACCTGCGCAACAATGGCGGCGGTTCATTGAATGAAGCCGTCGAACTGACCGGCCTGTTTATAGACAAAGGCCCCGTGGTGCAGCAACGCGACTCCCGGGGTAATGTATCCGTTGAAAACGATACTAATGCCGGTCTTGCCTGGAATGGTCCGCTGGGAGTGCTCATCAATCGAAGCTCGGCATCTGCCTCGGAAATTTTCGCGGCGGCGATACAGGATTACGGGCGAGGGGTTGTAATCGGTGAACCCAGCTTTGGAAAAGGCACAGTCCAGACTGTGGCGGATCTTGATCAAATCGCGAGTAATGACAAGCCGCAATTCGGAGAACTCAAAATGACCATCGCCCAATTTTTCCGTATCAATGGCGGCACCACCCAGTTGCGCGGCGTGACTCCGGATATCAACCTTCCGGCGATAACTGACTTGGAGGAATTTGGTGAATTCAGCTTCGGCAATGCTTTGCCCTGGACACGGATAAAGGCGGCGAACTATACGCGAGCAGGTGATTTGACAGGTATCGTGCCCGCGTTGAAAGCGAGCCACGACAAGCGCATAAGCCGCGACCAGGACTTCAAATATTTCCGGGAAGATATTGCCGAGTACAACAAACTGCGCCGGGAAAACCTGATCTCGCTCAATGAAGCCGACCGCCGCAAAGAGCGCGAAAAGCAGGAAGCACGCGAAAAGGCCCGCGAGAAAAGCAGAGGAAACAATAAACCGGTCAAGGCAGCTGCCGGGTCCGGAAGCCATGCACTTCAGGACGACGGCATGTTATCCGGCGAGCGTAACCTCAGTGCAGACCTGGCCATCGAGAAGGCGAATAAGAACGCCAAGGATATATTTCTAAACGAAGCAGCTCATGTGCTCAGTGATGAGGTTGGGCTGCTGACAACCAATTCCAGGCTCGCGGACAACCGCTTGCCATAACTGGGCGTTCGCTTACGCAATTGCGATGCTGACGCCATTAGCTCTTGGCTTTGCATAAGACTGATTCATCATCGTCGTGTAGCGCGGAGACGGGCGATCCGTTCCTCAGTCATATTGATGTTGTCGGCGAGACCGCCGTACTTCCGAAGTATGGCAAGATTCTTCGTCGCTGCATCCAGTGACTCCTCGAGCTGTCCCTCCCGTTCGTAGATTTCCGAGAGGGTGAACCACACCTGATCGAGTTCGGGGTTTGCGTGGACCAACTGCTGCAGCTCCAGAATAGCCTGGGAGGTTTCACCCATCCTCTGTAGCAGTTGTGCGCGCCACAGCGTGGCGGTCATCCTCTCCTTGGGAATTCTCGCCAGCCCCGCACACTCTCGTAAAGCTCCGACGATGTCTCCAGCGCCGCCTTTGAGACGGACCAGTTGCTTGCGAGCGAACTCTTCGTCAGGCTTGATTGCGACAACTCGCTCGAAACGTTCGATGGCCTCACGTTCACGGTGCTGATGGATTGCGATAATCCCAAGGTTGTGCCACGCATCAACATCATTGGCATTTTCGGCGACTTGCGCAAGAAGTACCGTCTCTGCTTCTCCGAGATGACCCTCGGCAGTTAGTTTTGCAGCATCGGGGCGTTCCCGTTC
>JANLID010000139.1 GCA_024654105.1 Gallionella sp.
ATTGCGGGCTGAGCGATCCGGCACTGGTAACGGAAGGGTGTACGCCGTATTCTTTACCGCAAGCGATGGTATTGGCGGCACCTGTAGCGGCAAAGTAAATGTGGGTATGCCGCACGATCAGGGGAATAATTCCACACCAGTTGATGATGGGCAGAACTATGATTCGACCAAGCGCTAAAATATTTTGTTTGCCGATAACCCGATGGAGATTTAATTGATGGCTGGCGATAAAAAATCTGGTGATAAATTGCTTTACTGTTCGTTTTGCGGCAAAAGCCAACATGAGGTGCGCAAACTGATTGCGGGACCATCGGTGTTCGTGTGCGATGAATGCATTGCGCTGTGTAACGACATTATGCGCGAGGAAATTCAGAACGATCAGACCAAAACTGATAAATCGAATTTACCCATACCGAAAGAAATTTGCGCAACGCTTGATGAGTATGTGATTGGCCAGGAACAAGCCAAGCGGATTCTGTCGGTAGCGGTGTATAACCATTACAAGCGTCTCAGGAGCAACGACAAGGACGGCGTTGAACTGGCCAAGAGCAATATCCTGCTGATCGGGCCGACCGGTTCCGGCAAGACCCTGCTGGCGCAAACATTGGCGCGTCTGCTGGATGTGCCGTTTGTCATGGCCGATGCGACCACGCTGACCGAAGCGGGTTACGTCGGCGAGGACGTCGAAAACATCATTCAGAAACTGTTGCAAGCCTGTGATTATGATGTGGAAAAGGCGCAACGCGGCATTGTTTACATCGATGAGATCGACAAGATCTCGCGCAAGTCGGATAACCCTTCGATTACGCGTGACGTATCCGGCGAAGGCGTTCAGCAGGCCTTGCTCAAGCTGATCGAAGGCACCAAGGCATCGATTCCGCCACAGGGCGGGCGCAAGCACCCGAATACGGAATTTTTGCAGGTGGATACCGCCAACATTCTGTTTATCTGCGGTGGCGCGTTTGATGGTCTGGAAAAGGTTATACGCAATCGTTCTTCAAAGGCCAGTATCGGTTTCGGCGCAACCATCCGCAGCAATAATGAGCGCAAAACCGGTGAGACTTTGCGCGATGTGGAGCCGGAGGACCTGATCAAATTCGGCCTGATTCCGGAATTTGTCGGGCGTTTGCCGGTAGTAGCGACGCTGGAGGAATTGGACGAGGCCGCTTTGGTGAAAATCCTGACTGAGCCGAAGAACGCGCTGATCAAGCAGTACCGGAAACTGTTTGCGATGGAAGGCGTGGAACTGGAATTT
Source organism: Gallionella sp. (assembly GCA_024654105.1). Lineage (GTDB taxonomy): Bacteria > Pseudomonadota > Gammaproteobacteria > Burkholderiales > Gallionellaceae > Gallionella. The sequence continues at coordinate 1,256 of JANLID010000139.1, forward strand.
CGCGAAGGCGTATTGCAGGTAATTGCGCGCAAGGCGTTGGCGCGCAAGACGGGTGCGCGCGGGCTGCGCTCGATACTCGAAAATGCATTGCTGGACGTAATGTTCGATTTGCCCTCGGCGGAGAATGTCAGCAAGGTAGTGTTGGACGAAGCTGGCTCGACCGGAGAAATCAAACCGATTGTCATTTACGCGGACACGCCAAAGGCGGCCTGACAAGTTCGGATTGTCAGGCTAGTAGCGCGTTCCGCTAAAATCGTTACCGCTCGCGGTGAGCCCGTCGAACCGCAGTTACCTTGCCGCTACTGGCCTTCGAGCTCAGACCGAACGGTTTCTTGTAATTGTTTTGGTGGAACAATTTAGTCAGTTTCCACCCGCTCTGTTATCTTGTCACGGCAGGGGCTTGAATTTTTTGAGCCACCCCCCATTTAACCTGTAATCAACGAATAGGTGATTGCGATGCCAGAACAAGATACCCCAAGTACTACCACAGTCGATCTGTACCCATTATTGCCATTGCGCGATGTAGTGGTGTTTCCGCATATGGTCATCCCGCTGTTTGTCGGTCGTGCCAAGTCCATCAAGGCGCTGGAAACAGCCATGGAGGCCGGCAAGGGCATCGTGCTGGTCGCGCAAAAATCGGCCACCAAGGACAACCCCGACAGGGATGACTTGTATGCCATCGGCAGCATGGCGAACATCCTGCAAATGCTCAAATTGCCGGACGGCACGGTGAAGGTGCTGGTGGAGGGCATACAGCGTGTCAATGTGCTGCGTGTATTTGACGCGGATAGCCATTTTGATGCCGAGGTGGAAGTCGTTCCTGCCGAAGATGGAACAGATGCCGAATCCGAGGCGATGCGCCGTGCGTTGATTGCCCAGTTCGATCAGTATGTCAAACTTAACAAAAAGATTCCGCCGGAAATTCTGACTTCGGTAGCCGGCATTGACGATGCCGGGCGTATGGTTGATACCATTGCCGCGCATTTGCCGCTCAAGCTGGAGCAGAAGCAGGAGGTGCTGGAAATTTATAGCATTCGCAAACGGCTGGAGCATCTGCTTGGTCTGCTGGAGGCAGAAATTGATATTCTTCAAGTCGAGAAACGCATCCGTGGCCGCGTGAAGCGCCAGATGGAAAAAAGCCAGCGCGAGTATTATCTGAACGAGCAAGTCAAGGCGATTCAGAAGGAATTGGGCGAGGGCGAGGAGGGCACCGATTTCGATGAACTGGACAAGAAAGTCAAGGACGCGCATATGCCGAAAGAGGCGCGTACCAAGGCTGAAGCGGAGCTTAAGAAGCTGCGCATGATGTCGCCGATGTCCGCAGAGGCGACCGTGGTGCGCAATTATATTGACGTGCTGGTCGGATTGCCGTGGAAGAAAAAAACCAAAATCAGCGCCGACTTGAAAAAGGCCGAAGCCGTTCTTGAAGAAGATCATTACGGCCTGGATAAAGTCAAAGAACGCATTCTCGAATACCTGGCCGTGCAGCAACGGATGAACAAATTGAAGGGGCCTATTCTCTGTCTGGTTGGCCCGCCGGGTGTGGGCAAAACCTCTCTGGGGCAGTCTATCGCGCGCGCTACCAATCGCAAATTTGTGCGCATGTCGCTGGGTGGGGTGCGCGATGAATCAGAGATTCGCGGTCACCGCCGCACTTATATCGGCTCCATGCCGGGCAAAGTCCTGCAAAACATGAGCAAGGTCGCGGTGAAAAATCCGTTGTTCCTGCTCGATGAAGTGGACAAGATGGGCATGGATATGCGTGGCGATCCATCTTCCGCGCTGCTGGAAGTGCTCGATCCGGAGCAGAACAGCACGTTTGTCGATCACTATGTTGAAGTGGAATACGATCTTTCCGATGTGATGTTCGTGGCGACGGCGAACACGTTGAATATCCCGGACGCGCTGTTGGATCGCATGGAGGTTATCCATGTATCCAGCTACATGGAAGATGAAAAAATCAACATCGCCACGCGTTATCTGGTGCCAAAGGCGATCAAGAATAATGGCCTGAAGCCGGAAGAAATCAATATTTCCGAAACTGCATTGCGTGACATCGTGCGTTATTACGTGCGCGAGGCGGGTGTGCGCGGTCTGGAGCGGGAAATTTCCAAGGTTTGTCGCAAGGTGGTGAAGGCGCTCTCATTAAAGGGAAGCGCCAGGAAAATTGTTATTAGTGCGCGCAATCTCGACAAATATCTTGGTGTGCGGCGCTACTCTTACGGAGTTGCCGAAAAGAACAATCAAATTGGGCAGGTGACCGGGTTGGCGTGGACCGAGGTTGGCGGTGAGTTGCTGACCATCGAAACCGCCGTATTGCCCGGCAAGGGCAAGACTACCACCACCGGCAAGCTTGGCGAGGTAATGCAGGAATCCATTCAGGCCGCACTGAGTGTGGTGCGCAGTCGTGCCAGGCGATTGGGAATAGATCAGGAGTTCTATCACAAGACTGATTTGCACATACACTTGCCGGAAGGTGCGATTCCCAAGGATGGCCCAAGTGCCGGGATAGGCATGTGCACGGCAATGGTCTCGGCGCTGACGGGAATACCGGTGCGTGCCGATGTGGCGATGACCGGGGAAATTACTTTGCGCGGTGAGGTATTGCCGATTGGCGGCTTGAAGGAAAAGCTGCTTGCGGCACAACGCGGAGGGATCAAGGTGGTTCTGATCCCGGAAGAGAACGTCAAGGATTTGGCCGAAATTCCGGACAACATCAAAAACAGGCTGGATATACACCCGGTCAAATGGATAGATCAGGTGCTGGAACTGGCTCTGGAGCGCAAGCCAGAGCCTTTGCCGGAATCAGCGGGCACTGCTGCGCCTGTCGATTTACCTGCCACCGGCAACATTCAGGAAGCAACGCCAGTAACCACGCACTAGGAAAACTTCGCTAGCAGCCAGTTGCGTACGACGCAAGATAAAAAAATTGTCGTAATTACTTGACCAAAGCTGCGATGCCTTGATATAAAGCCGTTGCAGGGCTTTTCCTGTTTTTCAACCACTAGACTTTCAACCACTACACTAGACAAAGGGGACTTACGTGAATAAATCTGATCTGGTAGATGCAATTGCAAAATCCGCTGAACTTTCCAAAGCTGCTGCAGGGCGTGCTTTGGATGCGACCGTAGATACGATTAAAAAGGCATTGAAAAAAGGCGACACAGTAAGCTTGGTTGGTTTTGGTACTTTCAAGGTTGGCAAGCGCGCAGCGCGTAATGGCCGCAACCCTCGTACTGGCGCAACCATCAAGATCAAGGCAGCTAAAGTTCCTAAATTTGCCGCTGGCAAGGGACTGAAAGATGCTGTAAACTAGCAGGCTTCGCTGGGGGTGCTTAGCTCAGCTGGTAGAGCGTCGCCCTTACAAGGCGAATGTCGGCGGTTCGATCCCGTCAGCACCCACCAAAATAGTTTTTTGGAGTGGTAGTTCAGTTGGTTAGAATACCGGCCTGTCACGCCGGGGGTCGCGGGTTCGAGTCCCGTCCACTCCGCCAAATTCAAGGCGAACGCAAGTTCGCCTTTTTATATCCGGTTCTTTAAGACAGGAGCTGAAAAATGTTACCAGTGACATTTTTATTCCTGCCAGGCCAATAGGTTGGTGCTATCGCTATGTTCGACTTTGTTCATGAAAATAAACGGTTGGTGCAGATAGTTTTGGCGCTCATCATATTGCCGTTTGCATTCTGGGGGGTGGATTCGTACAACAAATCCGGGAATAGTGCAGAAGTTGTTGCCACGGTAAATGATGCAAAAATTACTCAGCGGGAGTTTGAGTATGCGCTACGCCAGCAGCAGGATCGCCTGCGTCAAATAATGGGAGCAAATTTTGATGCAGCGATGCTTGACAATCCCGGAATGAAACGTGCAGCGATAGATAATCTGGTCGAACAGCGTTTGCTGGTCGAACATGCCCGGAGCGCCGGTTTGGCAATTGTAGATGAGCAGGTGGCGCAAGTCATACATGGCATTGAAGCATTTCAGGATAATGGCAAATTCGATAAAAAACGCTATGAAACGGCGCTGGCGAGCCAGAACATGTCGCCGCTGATGTTTGAAACGCGTTTGCGCGATGAATTGCTCGGCCGGCAGATGCGTGATGCCTATGTGCAAAACGGATTTGTCTCGAATGGGGTAGCGGATAACATCATCCGCCTCAACGAGCAGCAACGGACGGTAAGCGTATCGGCCATATCATTTCAGTCCTACCTCGCGCAAGCGAAAGTGGATGAGGCTGCGCCAAAAAAATATTACGAGCAGAATCAGAAAGAGTTTCAGGTTCAAGAGCAGGCGAAAGTCGAATATGTAAAGTTCTCGGTAAATGATTTACTGGCAAGAGTCGAGGTAAGCGCAGAGGATGTGCGCAAATACTATGACGAACATCAGAATGATTTTGGCGCCACCGAAGAGCGTCAGGCAGCGCATATCCTGATTACTGTAGCCGCAGCCGCACCGCAAGCCGAGCAGGATGCAGCCAGAGCGCAGGCAGAGAAACTGCTGCAACAAGTCCGGCAGAATCCGGCCAGATTTGCCGAGCTGGCCAAACAGAATTCACAAGATCCAGGCTCTGCTGCAAATGGCGGTGACTTGGGATTTTTTGGTCGCAGCATGATGGTAAAGCCGTTCGAGGATGCCGCATTTGCGCTCAAGCAAGACGAGATCAGCGGGCTGGTGAAATCGGATTTCGGCTATCACATCATTAAACTGCTCGCAGTTAAACCTGCCAGGCTTTTGTCGTTTGATGAGGCGCAAGAAGGCATCCTGAAAAAACTGCGCCAGCAAAAGGCCACCGACATGTTTGCCGAGTTGGCGGAGAAATTCAGCAATGCCGTTTACGAGCAAAGCGATACACTGAAGCCGGCAGCCGATCTGGTCGGTGCTAAGATTGAGCAAAGCGGATGGCTAGTCAAGGGGGCAACGACGGACGAACCCTGGACGGCAAAAATGTTGCAGGAAATTTTTACCGACGAGACGGTGAAGAATAAACGCAACACTGCTGCGATCGAGGTGGCGACCAATACGCTGGTTGCTGCACGGATTCTGGAATACAAACCGGCCAGCATACGCACGCTGGACGAAGTGCTGGAAACGATTCGTCAAAAATTATCGCATCAGCAGGCATTGGAGTTGGCCGCAAAACAGGGTGGAGCGTTGCTGGAACAGTTACAGCGCGGCGATAAGCCCGTGGTGAGCTGGGCTGCCGCACAGACCGTTACGCGCGCGCGACATGGCTCACTGAATGCGGATATGATTCGAAAGGTATTCCAGGCGGATGCGACCGGATTGCCGCAGTATGTTGGAGCGGAAACACCACAGGATGGCTATGTGCTGGTGCGCATAGACGCCGTCAAGGAAGCCGAAAAACCCGATGACAAGAAACGCGCCGGCTACGCACAACAAATGCGCCAACTGACCGGTGAGGAAATGCTCCGCGCTTATCTGGCCGATGCCAAACAACAGGCCGCTATCAAGGTAAATCTTCCTGAGACGGTTGAGCAACCCTGATCTGATCTGTTGTCGACAAAGTAAAAACGCCACCTTCGAGTGGCGTTTTTACTGGAAAACAGCGCGGTTATGCCTTGGTCGTACCAAAAGCGGTGGTGTTGAAACCGCCGTCCACGTAGCCAATCTCACCGGTGATACCGCTGGCCAGCTCGCTGCATAGAAAGGCGGCGGCATTGCCGACTTCTTCAATGGTCACATTGCGTTTGAGCGGCGCGTGCTTCTCGTTGTAGCTGAGCAATTTGCCGAATTGGCAATGCCGGCCGCAGCCGGTGTCTCGATCAGTTCGGCAGGAATGCCATTCACGCGTATCCCCTTGCGTCCCGGTTGCATTGCCAGATAACGCACGCTGGCTTCCAGGCTGGCCTTGGCCATACCCATTACATTGTAGTGCGGTATGGTGCGCACCGCGCCGAGATAGCTCACCGATTCCGCCACCCTCGCGGTGCATTGCCTGAGCGACTCCGTAAGCTATCGAGCGGCTGCTGATCATGCCGGTAATCAGAATGCGTTTGTTGGCCAGAAATCCCGTGTTGTTTCTCTATGAATGGTTGGTCAAAAGTGGAGATGATGCTTTATCACATTCAGACTCGTGCAGGGGGAAGATACCATGAGCAGTCAATCCTGTGAGGTAACACGAGAATGTGCTGTAAATATCAGGGTGCGACAATATGCCGCATTCCAATTTCAAAAAACATGATTGACAATGCGACCCGCCAAAAGGAACACATCACATTGTTTCTCTGTATTCGCGAATGGGTATTTCCCGTGCTCTTTGCACGTGGGCAGCGTGCTTTGCTGTTTTGGTTTTAATCTTGGCACGCAGTTTTTGCGCCTTACAGTGAACCCCAGTGGTTTTGTTGCCGGGGCAAGTATAGGGCGCGCGGAGTTAAGTATTATTTTTCTGGCAGGCATGGTTTTGGACATAACTCAAATCAAGAGGGTTGCATCATGAGCATTTCAAGGAAGGTCGCTGTTAAACGAACACTTATTCGGCTTGCTACGGCGGGTCTGGTGTCTGGTTTGCTGCTGGCGGGGTGTGGCGGGGGCACGTCTTCGGTGGCTCCTGGTGGAACTGGCATGACAACCGGCATGACATTGGGAGGTTCTTTGCAAGGCTATTCCGGCGGCTTTATGCCCGCCAGTATTGCAGATACATTCGATCTGATGGTCGGTGCACCCGGCGCCACAAACAGGAAAGGTGCGCTGCTGATTTATAAGAATGGATCGGGGGTTCCTACCGCTGTCGAGGGCATGGCTGCGGGCGACTATTTCGGCAGTTCCTTCGCCGACCTTGGCAACATAACGGGCATTGCCGGGAAAAATTACTTTGCCGTCGGTGCGATACATGCCACCGGCAGCGCACCTCTATCGGGCGCGGTGTATGTCTATGAACGCACCGCCACTGGCGGCACTCTAGTGGCAACGCTCAAAGGTGACCAGGCACTGGATCGCTTCGGTTTTGCCGTCGCCTCCGGCGATCTCAACGGGGACGGGATCAATGACATTGTTGTTGTCGCGCCCTATACGTTTACATCTGAGCCGGGAGACACGGCGAGCGGTTACCAATCGGGCGCCACTTACGTCTATTTCGGCAGTGCCACGCTGCCTGCGACGCCCGCACCTGACGTGACGATCCAGGGCGCGATCTCTGCCAATCCTGCGATCGGTGATGTCAATGGCGACGGTATAACGGATCTCCTTGCCCCCGCCTCTGGCAAAGTGCGCGTGTTTTTCGGCGGCGCCGACTTTCAGGCTCGTGTTGGCGTTCCCGATGTTGTAGCGAATGCCGAGTTCACTGCCGGCGGCAATGCGGTCGCGTACCTCGGTGACGTGAATGGCGACGGCTTTGGGGATGTCGCTGTCTCCAACTCGGCTGCCAAGAACACGGCGAATGCGATAACGGGTGCGGTGTATATTTACAGAGGCAGTGCAACACTATCCGGTACGCTTGCTGCTAGCGCTGCAGCGGCAACTATCTGGGGTGCGGGAGGCGAATTCGATAAATTCGGTTCGTCTATCGCGCTGGTTGGCGAGGAAACCCAGGACATTCTGGTTGGAGCCCCTTGGGCAGCAGGTGGTACGGTAGCTGCACCGCTGGCAGATGGTGGCAATATTTATCGCTTCTCTCTTGCCCCGCTTGACCCGCTTTCCCAGACGGCGACTCCACTTGCCATTGGCACAATCCTCACCACC
>JANLID010000149.1 GCA_024654105.1 Gallionella sp.
GCCAAACTGAAGGAGTGGAACAACGGACCATTGAAAATAATCAGGGTGGGTCAGGCTATCACCGTTGCGCAAACGGCATCCAGCGGCCGCCCGGCCAGATCAGGAAATCATTTACATAAGATAGCGCAAACAAGCGATGCGCTGAAGGGAATTTAGTTTCGCGACGGCAACTTTGCCGAAAGTGCAACAAAATAACTATACCCTTTCCACAACTGCCACCCGCCTCTTGCCAGCCCGATTAATCCTCGTCTGCGGACAACCAGAAAAGCCGTCACGCTGGCGACAAGCATGGGTCTGGCACGCAAAAAATGCACAGCAGCCAGGCACTTGTCAGCAAACGCCAGCGGGGTTTCCCAGCGCGCGCCGATTTGGGCTACTTGCTCACGCTGCGAGGCGATTCTTGCCAGCAGATCCCCGCGACGTTGCATCACTTCAAACATCTGCCTATTCATGGCGGGTATTCAGATATTCCCTATCCTTGGCCAACTCGGCCAGACTGACAGAAAACAGTTTGGATTTTGCTTCCATCTTGCTGCGCAGCAACATCGTCGTCAGCACGCCCAACGCAAAGAAAATAATACTCAGCGTACCGAGTACGGCGAGACGGTGCTCATCCCAGAACAGCACCACGATGAACGCCGTAAGCAACAATACGCCGATGCCGAAGCAGAACAGCGTAAACAACGCAAGAACGAGCATCTGCGTTAAATGCAGACGCTCTTCCTGAAGTTCATTCGCCAGCAGTTCCAGCCGTGTCGAAACGATAGACGTCAGCGTTGACAGCAGCCGCTTGATCGACTCCATCAGACTCAAACTTGCCTCCGGCATCGTTTAACGGCCGCGCGAAATCAGCATGCCCACAATCAGGCCGACGCCGGCAGCGATGCCGACAGCCCTCCATGGATTTTCATGCACATACTCGTCAGTCGCTCTTGCTGCCAGTTTGGTCTTCGCGAGCACAGCCTCCTCCGCAACGACAAGACGCGCTTTGGCCGCGGCCAAGGTTTCCTGAATACGCTCACGCGCCACCGCTACTTTCTCACCCGCCTGACCGGCCGTTGCACGCAGCAACTCTTCGGCATCAGTCACCACAACGCGCAAGTCATGCATCAGTTTTTCCTTGCTGACATCGCCTGCCACACCTGCTAATTTGGTACTCATCATTCACTCCTTGAGACTGTTACGTTAAAAACTCAGGTTCATGCCACAAACATCCGACAATTGCCAGCCTACTTCCGCTTCCTTTGTAATCCAAAGCCACCAGCGCGTCAACTGGAAACGGCATTATTTTCATACAAATAGCAACACACGATGTGCGTTGCCGAAATTTTTGTGTGTGCCGGGTAAGCCTCCCTGCATTGCGGCATGGCATGCAGGCAGCGCGGCGCAAAATGGCAGCCCGGCGGCGGGTCTGCGGGCGAGGGCAAGTCGCCTTCCAGCCGGATGCGTTCCCGGCCTTCGCCGTCGATGCGCGGCACGGCGGACAGCAAGGCTTGCGTATACGGGTGCCGGGGCGCGTGCAGCACTTCCTCCGCCGTACCGCGTTCAACAATGCGCCCCAGATACATGACACACACTTCATGCGCGAGGTATTCCACCACCGCGAGGTTGTGGGTGATGAACAAATAACTCAGGCCAAGTTCCTGCTGCAATGATTTCAACAGGTTCAGTATTTGCGCCTGCACCGAGACATCCAGCGCACTGGTCGGCTCGTCGCAGATCAATAGCTGCGGCGATACGGCCAGCGCGCGGGCGATAGCGATGCGCTGCCGCTGCCCGCCGGAAAATTCATGCGGATAGCGCCACTTCGCGACGCGATCAAGGCCGACCTTATCCAGCAAGCCGTCGAGATGCGCCTGGCGTGCAGTACCATTGCCACCGATATTTGCCGCCACCATTCCTTCTTCAAGAATCTCCGCGACACGCATCTTCGGATTCAATGAAGCATAGGGATCCTGAAACACCATCTGCATCGCCGCGCGCCGGGTGCGCAGTTCGCGCGGCGCGAGCCCGGTCAGATCATGCCCGGCGAACCGCACGCTGCCTGCGGTGGGCGGGACCAATTGCAGCAACGCCTTGCCCAGCGTGGTCTTGCCGCAGCCGGATTCGCCGACCAAGGCCAGCGTGCGCCCCTGCGGAATTTCCAGCGATACGCCGTCCACCGCCTTCACCTGCCCGACCGTGCGCTGCAAGATGCCCTTGCGAATCGGGAAATGGACTTTGAGGTCGGAAACCTTCAGGAGCGGAGATGCATCTCCCCTCTCCCGCAGGCGGGAGAGGGGCTGGGGGTGAGGGGTTGTGGAAGAGAGTGGTTTTTCTCGCTCCTCGTTCCTCGCTCCTCGCTCCTGATAAAGATGGCATCTCACCCCTTGCCCATCGCCGACCGCTGTCCATCCCGGCGTTTGTTCGCCGCACAGCGACCATGCCTTATCACAACGCGATGCGAAACGGCAACCCTGTGTAATGCTGCCGAGCGGCGGCACATTGCCGGGAATCGCGGCCAGCGCCTGCCCGCTGCGCTGTGCGTCCGGCAAGGCGGCAAACAGTTTCTGTGTGTAGGGATGCAGTGGTTGGGTGAACAACTGCGCGCGGCTGGCCCGCTCGACGATCTGCCCGGCATACATCACGCCGACGTGATGCGCATTCTCCGCCACCACACCAAGATCGTGGGTAATGAGCAACGTCGCCATGCTGTTTTGCTGCTGCATATCACGCAACAGTTGCAGCACCTGGGACTGAATCGTCACATCCAACGCGGTAGTCGGCTCGTCGGCGATCAGTAATTTTGGTTGCCCGGCCAATGCCATTGCAATCATCACGCGCTGTTTCATTCCGCCGGAAAGCTGGAACGGATATTCCGCCACGCGCCGCGCCGCATCAGGGATGCCGACCTGATCGAGTAACTCGATGCAGCATTGCGCGATTGCCTGCCCTTTCGGTAGGTCGGGATTCATCCCGGTGCGGTCATTATGTCGGGATGAATCCCGACCTACAGACGAACCCTGATGCAACGTCAATACCTCGGCGATCTGCTGGCCGACGGTCAGCACCGGATTCAAACTCAACCCCGGCTCCTGGAAAATCATCGCCACCGTGCCGCCGCGCACATCGCGCATCTCGCGCTCGCGCAAACCAAACAGATTCACGCCATCCAGTTGCGCCGTGCCGCCCGCATGCACCACCCCGTCCGGCAGCAGGCGCATCAGGGAAAGCGCGGTCATGGACTTGCCGCAGCCCGATTCGCCGAGCAGCGCAAAGGTCTCACCCGCCGCGATGTCGAAAGAAATGTCATCTACAATCGCTATGCCCGAACGTAGCGCAACGATCAGCGATTGGACGGATAAGATACTCATGCCGTTAACAGATTCACCACCAAGCGAATCATCAACTCCTTGTTGGCAGGATCACTCTCTGCGATCAACAAAGCCAGCGCCGTCAGCGCGTTCTCGTTGATGCTCATCGTCATCCCCTCCTGCTGCAAGTACAACAAAAACAGGAACGAACCGACGCGCTTGTTGCCGTCCGAGAACGGATGATCCTTGATAACGAAATACAACAGATGCGCCGCCTTCTCCTCGCGGGTGCGATACAGCGATTCGCCAAACATGGTCTGCTCGATGCTGCCGAGGATGCCCTGCAAGGCCTCACCGCGTTCCTGCCCGAACAACGGCGTAGCTTCGCCGCGCTCCATCAATTCACTTTTTATCTGCACAATCGCAGTCACAGCCCGGTCATAGTCCAACACCCCGCGCGCTGGCTGACACCCCGGCGGCAACGACAACCGATCCTCATCGTATTCGAGCAACAGCCGCCAAGTTTTGGCGTAGCGCACCACCATATCCAGCACCTCGCGGCCTGTTTCGTTGACCAGCGCCTGATTGTTCAAGGTGCGCGCCAGCAACTCGATGGCTTGCTGCGCCTCGCTGATGCCGCGCTCGGCAAGGCGTGTAGAGTTGAGCGTGTAGCCCTGCACCAGATGCTCGCGCAGGGTGCGCGTCGCCCATAGTCTAAACTGCACGCCGCGCTTGGAGTTCACCCGGTATCCGACTGAAATAATGACGTCCAAGTTGTAATGTTTTAATCGTCGCGAAACCGACCGGGCGCCTTCAAATTGAACTACCGAGAAATCCTCGGTAGTTGCAACCTCGTCCAGTTCGCTATCCGCAAAAATGTTTTTCAAGTGCAGGCTAATGTTGTCCGCGCTGGTATCCAGCAACTCAGACATCTGCCGTTGTGTCAGCCACACCGTCTCCGCATCCAGCCGCACATCCACCCGCGTCTGGCCGCTCTCGGTTTCGTAAATTAACACTTCGCTCATGGTGTTTCCTTTCAACGAAAAGCAATGTGAAATTTTGCACGCACTACCTATCCAGCGGGCTGATTACACCCCTGCCGCCTTTGTTCAACACATGGGTGTAGATCATCGTAGTGGAAACATCCGAATGCCCAAGCAGTTCCTGCACGGTGCGGATGTCGTAGCCGCCCTCCAGTAGATGCGTAGCGAAGGAATGGCGAAAGGTATGCGGCGTGGCAGGCTTGATCAGATCAGCATCGCGCGCAGCCTGCTTGACGGCACGCTGCACGGATTGATCTTGCACATGGTGACGGCGTGTCTCATCACTGCGCGGATCGGTCGATAATTTTGCGGACGGAAACACATACTGCCACCCCCATTCCCTTGCCGCATTGGGATATTTGCGTTCCAAGGCATTTGGCAAATACACCGCACCATAGCCCTGCCGCAAATCCGCCTCATGCAGCTCCCGCACCTTAACCAAGTGTGTTTCCAGCGACGCGGCCAATGAGCCTGGCAACATTGTCACCCGATCCTTAAAACCCTTGCCATCCCGGATTAAAATCTCGCGGCGCTTAAAATCGACATCCTTCACCCGCAGCCGCAGGCACTCCATAATGCGCATCCCCGAGCCATAAAGCAGGCTCGCAATCAGCCAATGCGTACCGGAAAGCCGCGACAAAACCGCCTGCACCTCCTCGCGGTTCAACACCACCGGCAAACGCTTGGGGGCTTTTGCCTGCTCAACGTTATCCAGCCAGGGAAGCTCCAGTGCCAACACCTCTTTATAGAGAAACAGCAGCGCAGACTTGGCTTGATTCTGGGTCGATGCGGCAACCTTGCCTGCCACCGCCAAATGCGTTAAGAATTGCTCCACTTCCGCCGCGCCCAAGTCGCGCGGATGACGCTTGCCAAAATGCAACACAAAGCGTTTAATCCAATCCACATAAGCCTGCTCGGTGCGGATACTGTAGTGTTTGAGGCGAATCTTTCCACGCACTTGATCGAGCAGCTTGAGTTCCGGTTTTTGTGTAGAATCTGGCATAGGATCAGGATGTTCCAAAATTTAAAGTTAAGGTGGCATTGAATGAGTCCGTTCGCCCTGAGCCTGTCGAAGGGATGGCAAAACCAAACAATCTATTTTTATTCTGTTTTGGAGTAACTGATGACCACCATTCAAGCGATAGAACAAGCTGTTCAACAATTACCGGCCCAGGATTTAGCCGAATTTCGCCGCTGGTTTACGAAGTTTGATGAAGCGGCTTGGGATGCACAGATAGAAACCGATGCTGCCGCAGGCAAACTGGATGCACTGGCTGCCGAAGCAGTGGCTGAGTATGGCAACGGCAAAGCGCGCGAGCTTTGAAACATTTTTCATCCTCAAAGTTTTGGATCTGAATCATGGTAGACGTAAAAACTTTAGGCCGTACTAAAATGATCCAAGCGACTGGAATTGTTGTGATTATGAAGTTTAATAAAAAAATAGGCAAATGCTTGACGCAATGTTTTGCGTCAAATAGGATGGCCACTTAACGTTAGCCGCCTTCACATCCCCGACCTGTAGTTATACATTTCGCGTAATTCTTCGCGGCGATCATCTCCGAATGTCTGTTCCTGCCATTCCTCAAATGATATATCTCCCTCCGGCCACTCATCTTTTGCGATCTGCCCACGTTTCAAGACTTCAAAAATTTCTATTGCATAGGGCTCCTCTATGTTGATGATGAAATACTCATTGCCCTGCTTGAGTTCCTTTTTCATACTTCGATGTAGTTATCTTCAAAGAATTGCTTTGCGACATACCAACGGTCTTCACCGTTAGACGGGTTCACAGCGATCATTCCGCCGAGTTCTGGTGTATCTTCCTTGTTTACAGATATGCCCGTCATGTCCTCACCTGGTTCGTAAGGGCGCATCGGTTGCACGTTCTTTTTGCGGTAGTTCTTAAGCATGGTTACTTCCTTTCAAAGTGCCGCACTCTGTTGTGGG
>JANLID010000151.1 GCA_024654105.1 Gallionella sp.
GCTCGGGCACAACACCGGCGACCTCCTGCTGGTGGAGGCGGCGCACCGCGTCAGCAACTGTGTGCGCGAGGCCGACACGGTGGCGCGCCTGGGTGGGGACGAGTTCATCGTCATCCTGTCAGAGCTGGATGACGCCAGCAGTATTGAACGGGTAGCCGAGAATATCCTGCACAAACTGGCCGAGCCCTTCCTGTTGGCTGATGAAACAGTTTACGTGTCGGCAAGCATCGGCATCACGCTGTATCCCGATGACGCCACCGGGGCCGGAGACCTGCTCAAAAACGCCGACCAGGCGATGTATGTGGCCAAGAACGCGGGGCGCAATCGCTTGAGTTACTTTACCCCCACGCTGGAGCAAGACGCACAAAACCGGCTATATCTGCTCAACGACCTGCGCGGCGCGCTGGCCGGCAACCAGTTCCGGGTCTATTACCAGCCCATCGTGAATCTGGTCACCGGGCGCATTGACAAGGCGGAAGCGCTGATCCGCTGGCAGCATCCGGGGCGCGGCATGGTCAGCCCGATGCAATTCATTCCGCTGGCCGAAGAAACCGGATTGATCGTCGAAATCGGCAACTGGGTGTTCAGGGAGGCGGCGCAACAGGTCAAGCGCTGGCGGGCGCTGCATGACCCCATGTTCCAGATCGGCGTGAACAAATCACCCATGCAGTTCCGCCAATCCGGCTCTGCCCAGACATGGCTCGACTACTTGCGGGAACTCGGCCTGCCCGGGCAAAGCATCACCATCGAGATTACCGAAGGGCTGCTGCTGGATGCCGATTCCGGCGTAATGGACAAACTGCTCGAATTCCGCGATGCGGGCATGCAGGTTTCAATCGATGATTTCGGCACCGGTTATTCATCGCTGTCCTATCTGAAGAAATTCGACATCGACTATCTGAAGATCGACCAGTCATTCGTGCGCGATATGGTGGCCGATTCCAACGACAGGGCGTTATCCGAAGCCATCATCGTGATGGCGCACAAGCTCGGATTGAAAGTCGTTGCCGAGGGCGTGGAGACGGAAGCACAGCGCAAGCTGCTGTCCGATGCAGGCTGCGACTATGCGCAAGGATACCTGTTCTCCAGGCCGGTACCGGCCGAGGAGTTTGAGGCGTTGTTGCAAAGCAACCAGTCGATCAAACCTGAAGGCTGCGCCTGATTCTGAAAAGGCAGCTATCCGGGCAAGACGAATTCATGGTTAACCGGGCTTCCCGTCTGCGCGCGGTTTCCAGTAAACCGGCAAATAGCGTGCTCCCCACGGCACAAAACAGGCAAGCCAGACCGCAGCAGCCGCGAAATACAGCCAGTGCATGCTTTGCACGGGCAGCATGTCCGCCAGCACGCGCAGCACGGCTGCCAGCTGGATTCCGCCAAACATCAATCTGATCGGGGTATCCACCCGCATGGGCAGGCCGGAATGTCCCAGCGTGACGCGCGTACCCATGCCGATCAGCAAGGTTGCAAAGCAGCCGACCGTCAGGGCGTGCAGCGGCGCCATTCCCCAGATGAACGCCGTGCCGCCGCTCAGAAACAGCACCATACTTTGCGCGCCGGACAGCAGCATGGCAATGCCCAGCCAGGCGAAACCGATGTGCAGTATGCCAAGCATCGGAACGCCCAAACTGCGGCGCAACCCCCAGGCATAAGTCAGATAAAGCGCCGCAAATGCCAATGGCAGGTCGCACAGCCACAGCCAGGCAGCGGCAGCGGCAAGTTGCAGCAGGCCATGCGTCACGCCGGCTGCCAACATCACCCACCACGCCCAGTAAGGGCGAGCCACGAGATGTTGCGGTAATGCCGTGCTGGTGAAAAACGGGATCATGCGGTGCGCGACACTGGCGAATACCGGCAGCAGAAAAAACCACAGTCCACCCTGGATGGCAAAGCTCAGCCATGCCCCGTTGTCGTTCCACAACCAGACGGCGTAGGCGGCAAGGCTGCACCAGCCCATGCCCAGCGCGATGAAAATGATTTGCGGATGGCGCTTGTCCGGGTGCCGCGCGTCGAGCAATACGCGCAGCAGCGCATACAACGCCGCACCCCACCCGGCCAGCACAAGCAGGACGGACACCAACAGCACGCTGCGGCCAGCCAGCAGCCCCGCATAAAACCCGACGTTTCCCAGCATGAGCAGCACAAAGGCGGGCACATAACGCCGCGCCGGGATTTCCTTGTCGTTCATCCAGCGCGGATAGGTAGTCATCAGGAAGCCGAAAATGAAGAACGGAAACAGGCCGTAGATCATCAGGTAAGCGTGCACCGCGCCGGGCGCGGCAGGCCAGTCCACAGCGTGACCGGCCACGCCGTAACGCGTCACTATTTCAACCAGCAGCCACAGCATCACGGCGATGGATTGCAGCGCGCCGCCCAGGAACATGACGCGGTGGGGAGCGGAGGTGAAGATATGCCACTGTTCGGTAATTGTCATCGTCTTAAATACATGGATTATTTTCTATGGGCTGATGGTGACCGGCAAACCCAGCTTGCCGATACGTCCGGCAAAAGCTTGCAGGTTTTCCAACGGCAGGTTCGACAGACGCGGCGCTTCCGCTTGCAGCGAGGGGCGGGCCAGGCCATAGAGCAGCACGCCTTGCAGTTTGTGTCCATCGCGCAACAACGCCGAAACAAACTCAAGGTAGTCGTCCTCATCCTGCCTTGACGGCGGCTTGCCGTCCAGCGCAAACCAGCAGGTTTGCAGCCAGGCCGGACATAGCGCAATGGCCGTCACGAGGTTGTCGCGCACCTTGGCCATGCTGGTACTGGTGTCGTTGATGAGCCGCATCCCGGCTTCGCTGGCGCGATCCAGCTTGAACCACACTTCGCCGTTGAGCCGCGCCATGGCGCGCAGGCCTTGCTGGACTTCACCGCGATATAACAGGCTACCGTTGGTAATCAGCACGGTCTTCACCGTATCGGGCAAGCCCACTTCACTGCGCACGCGCCCGATGAGTTCGATGACCTGGGCAAATTCGGCGGCGCTGGTTGGCTCGCCGTTGCCGGACAATGCGATGTCGTTAATGCGCCGCATGCCTTCCGGAACGCGGCTTTGCATGAAATCGCCGTGCAGCAGCTCGTCGAGGAAACCGCGCAGTTCTTTTTCCAGAAGCGCCAGGTCAACCGGCGGCGCGCTGCCGCGCGTTAAATCGGGAACCTGGCAGTAGATACAGCGCCAGTTGCAGGCGTTGTTTGGATTGAGATTGATGCCGGCCGAGACGCCGCCGGCGCGGCGCGACACCACCGGGTAGACGTAGCGCAACGCCGCGCTGCCGCGATCGTGATCGGTGACGCTGAGGTTTGTTGCGTTCAAGAATGCCTCTAAAAATTGCACTTCGACAGGCTCAGTGCGAACGGTCTTTATTGTAAAAAGTGTGTTATCCGTTCGTGCTGAGCCTGTCGAAGCACGGACGGATAATTTTTAGAGGCTCCCTCAAGACTTGCCGAACGGCAGATATTTCGCCGGGTCAACCGGCTTGCCGAAACGCCGCACTTCGAAATGCAGCTTGACCTGGTCGGCATCGGTGTTGCCCATCTCGGCAATCTTCTGCCCGCGCGTGACGCTCTGCCCTTCCTTCACCAGCACCTGATCGTTGTGCGCGTAGGCGCTGAGATAGGTCTTGTTGTGCTTGATGATGACCAGCTTGCCATAGCCGCGCAGCCCGCTGCCGCTGTACACCACCTTGCCGGGCGCGCTGGCGGTAATCGGCTGGCCGAGCTTGCCGGCAATATCGATGCCCTTGTTGTTGGCCGATTCGGAAAACCCGGCAACCAGTTTACCCTGTGCGGGCAGGCTCCATTCCAGCGTTTCATCTTCGTCGTTATCGGAAGCATTTTCCGTTCTGGTTTCCGGCTTTGGCTCAGGCTTGGGCTCCGGCTTTGATTCGGGTTTTGGTTTTGGCTCCGGCTTGGGCTTGCTTTCTGCCACGATGGTTACCGGCTGCGCCAGTTGCTGAACCTTTTCAATCTGCGCCATTGCCGCATCGCTATATTCGTATTTCGCGAGCCTGGGCTGCTCCCTTACCGCCGGCTCTATCGGTTTGCTTTCAATGGCGGCCGGAGGAATGATAGGCATTGCGCCACCGGGAAACAGGCGGATCTGCTGCCCGATCTGAATCACACCGGGATCCTGGATGCCGTTCAGCTCGGCCAGTTCGTGATAGTCAAAACCATAGTTGAAAGCAATGCTGTACAGCGTATCGCCCTTTTGCACGACATGCACCTGGGGCCGCCAGTCCTTTTCACGCAAAAGTTTTTTACGGGTTTCGTCAGGTGCAGCAATACTCTTCTTTGGCGCTTCACTGCGCTCGACGACCGGCGCACGTTGTCCGCTCGAAGCGCAGCCAGCCAACACGGCCGCCATCACCAATAATGCGTAAAACTGTCTTGATTTCATGCTTTCCCTGTCAATAGCGGTACGAATTTCACCGGTTCCAGCCGGGTCTCGCGGAATCCGCCGGCGTCGCGTTCGACCCGATGCAACCACTGTTCCTGCGTTCCTAACGGCAGCGCCATTCTACCACCGACCGCAAGTTGCTCGCGCAGCACTCCCGGTAGTGTGGGTGCGGCAGCGGCCATGATAATACCGTCAAACGGCGCAGCCTCGGGCAACCCGATGCCGCCATCAGCATGGCGCGCACTGACATTGCGCAGTTTCATGTCACGCAGTTGCCGTCTGGCGCGTTCATACAAAGGCTGAACGCGTTCCACGGTGTAAACTTCTTTTGCCACCTGTGCCAGCACCGCCGCCTGGTAGCCGCAGCCGGTGCCGATTTCCAGTACGCGATTGAGGGGCTTGCCGGCACGCAACACCTCGATCATGCGTGCCACGATGTAAGGACGGGAAATGGTCTGGTTGAAATTGATCGGCAGCGATACGTCATCGTAAGCACGACTCGCCAACGCTTCATCGACAAACAAATGGCGCGGCACTTCGAACATTGCCGCCAGCACCGCTTCATCTTCGATACCCTGCTCGCGCAGCCGCTCGATCATGCGCAAACGGGTGCGTTGCGAGGTCATGCCGATACCGTTACGCGTATTCATTGCCCGAGCCAGCCGCGCACCGCATCGAGCTGGTTATATTGGGTAAGATCGATTTGCAGCGGCGTAAGCGAGGCGCGCTGCTGCGCCAGCGCATGAAAATCCGTGCCCTCGCCGGCATCCTGCGCCTTGCCCGCCGCACCGACCCAGTACACCGTTTCACCGTGCGGGTTGCTGGCTTTCACCACCGGCTCGGCCTTGTGCCGTTTGCCGAGGCGCGTCACCTCGATGCCCTGCAACTGGCCATACGGCACATCCGGCACGTTCACGTTAAGCAGCCAGGGATGGCTGTGCGTCTGTCCGGCAAAGCGCTGCACCAATTCGGCGGCGACCCTGGCGGCCGTCTCGTAATAGGCAAGTTCCTTGCCTACCAGCGAAATCGCGATAGAGGGGATACCGAGCAGAAACCCTTCGGTTGCTGCCGCGACCGTGCCGGAATAAATCGTATCGTCGCCCATATTGGCGCCGGCATTGATGCCGGACACCACCATGTCAGGCTGCTGGTCCAGCATCCCGGTAACGGCGAGATGCACGCAATCGGTCGGCGTGCCGTTGACGTAGTAAAAGCCATTGGCAGCGCGGCTCAGCTTGAGCGGGCGATCCAGCGTCAGGGAATTGCTAGCGCCGCTGCGATCCCGTTCGGGTGCAACCACAGTTACGTCGGCGACTCGGGCAAGATGCTCGGCAAGACAGGACAGGCCGGGTGCAAAATAGCCGTCGTCATTGCTGATCAGAATGCGCATCGACAGGCAGAAATTATACTTTAAAGGCGATTGAACAAATTGAGAGCCACCTGGTTCGGGCGAGAAGATCCGAACCTGCGACTACTTGCACCTCAGGCACACCAGAAAAACACCAAACATTTAAATCTGGCGAAGGTAAATGGTACGTTACGGTCAACGCGGCAATGATGCCTAAAAAAATGATCGGCCGCAACCTGCGGCTGCATATCAGCAAAAAACTGTGCCCCACTCCCATTACCAACTGTCCAATAAATCGCTTGACAGTTTGAATTATACTGTCTATCTTTATAATTAGACACTCTAAAATGGACGGTCAAACAAGGTGATCTGCCATGTTATCAAGTAAAAAAATAATAGATTCAACAGGTATTTCCAGGGCAACATTAAATAACTACATTAACCTTGGCTTACTGTCTAAACCGGTGGTTAGCAATCCGGGGAGCGGGGCCGACGGGCCGCGTCAACTCGGCTTTTTTCCGGACGACAGCATCGAACGTATCAGCGAGATTCAGCGGCTTAAACGGGAGGGTTACAGTATGGCTAAAATAGCCGCTCATCTGGGCGCATCGTCTCAATCCGGCGAAACGCAGACACCACTTGCTACCATGATACCTCCCTCCCCTCCCCCAGCAGCGAACCTGCAGTCGATTCCGGCCAACGAGGCCAATGTACCCTCCGGTCTGCGCGTCACCATCGAAGACATCGCCTTTCCCGCCTACATGGTGAACCACAGTTTCGAACTGGTCTGGTTCAACGATGCCGCCCGCAATCACGTCTTCCGCGGACTCGACAAGCTGCCGCCAACCAGCGAGGGCCGCAACCTGTTCCGCCTGCTCGCAGCCGGCGGGGTGGCATCTGATATGGCCAATCTGCTGCGTTTTCACGTTACTCTCGCCAAAGGTCGCCTCAGTCCGGAACGCTTCGCCGACGGCTGTCACGGGATCAACTCCAAGGCTTTCACCTGGCTGCAGGATACCTACGCCGCAGCTGTTGCGGAGCCGCCGAAACCAGTTTCGGACGGCCTAGTCGCCACGGCCGACGGCGTCAGCCGCGCCTATGTTTCGCTATTCCGTGAGGGAATTTTTATCGTGCTGACACCCGAGGACCACGGGGCAGACTCGATGCTTGAATTTCTCGCCCGTCGCGATGAGGTGATCCGAAACCTCCTGCAGCGGCGCATGCCGGTACTGACCGATCTAGCGGTGCTGGTGGCCGACCTGCAAGGCTCGGTGCGCATCTGCTCAGAACTGCCGCCGGACGAATACTTCAGCTTGATCAATGACATCTGGGCAGCGATGGGACCGATATTCCGCAAGTACCACGGCACCTACGGCAAGCATGTCGGCGACGGCATGGTTTATTACTTCTTCCCCCAGCCCGACAGCAATTACCTGTTCAACGCCCTGGCCTGCGCGACCGAGATACGCGAGGAGATCAAACACCTTTCCAAGCGCTGGCAGCTGCAGAAGAACTGGCTCAACGAACTCTATCTGAACACCGGCATTACCGATGGCCAGGAATGGCTCGGCACTTTCCGCTCAAGCACCAGTGTCGAGTTCATCGTGCTTGGTGACACCATCAACCAGGCAGCGCGCATTTCCGATTTCGCCCGCTTCGGCGGCATCTGGGCCACCAAGAGCCTGATCGGCAAGCTGCCACAAGAGTCACGCGAGCGAGTACATTTCGGTGTGCATCGCAAAGCCGATAGTGGCCGCGAAGTATTCGTGCCGACCAGCTTCGCCACCGTCGCCTCACTGGTCGAGGCCACCGAAGACACTAGCTGCAAGCTGCGCGATATCGCCACCGTGCCAATTACCGAGATCGTGGATGTTATCGGGACGTAATCGCACTATAGCCGCACCGACCCGCATCTCGTGGCGCGCGCTTTTTGCGGGAATTGCCGCGTCATTGCGCTTCGTTTCAAAAATAGTTTTGCAAGAAGCTCAAGTGTGATGGTTTCAGTGAGTGTGGTGAGGTGGCGCAGAAGGTGTACGTTCTGAACCAAAACGGCAGCTCAATTGAGCTGCCGCTTCGACAAACTGCATTATCAACTGAGTTGATTGAGCAAGGATTGCGCGGCCTCACGCTGCCCCTCATCACCTTCGCGCAAAACCTCCTCAAGAATTTCGCGCGCACCGGTCGCATCTCCCATTTCCTGATAAGCCCTGGCCAAATCAAGCTTGGTGGCGACTTCATGCCAATGTTCATCCTTGGCCTCCGGTGCCGATTCATTTGGCTCTGCAATATCATCCAGATTCAAACTTATTCCGGCCAGACCGGCATCGGTTGGTTGTGTTGCGGGCGCAGGCTTCTCGGCCACATCCTCAATCGGAAAGTCCAGCGTGAACTCCATGCCGCCGTCGGCTTGCGCAGGTTCTGAAGGCTTGGCGAGTTCAGGCTGTGCCGCCGGTGTGGGTAGATGAGTAGAGGTAATATCAAAAATCAGATCATCCATATCGGACGATGCGGTTTTTTCAGCCTGCCCGGCAGCAGCCGGCATCGAGGGACTGGTTGAGGTAATATCAAAATCCATCCCGATCGGCGTAGCCAGCGAAGGGCTAGTAGAAGTCACATCAAAATCCATCGTCGCCACCTTGGCCGCCTCCGTGTCGGCAGCATTCAGGGCTGTGGTGCTTTCCGTATCAGCCAGGAATTCCTGCTCCGGTAATGCGGCAGATTCTTCAGACGACATACCCAAATCAAAATCCACTTCTGAAGCCGACGCTTCATGAGCCGCGCCAGGCGTTGCTCCAAGCGCCGTTGTTTGCATGGTTGCGCTGTCAGCGTCTTCGAGGGTTCCAGCACCGCTATACATCGGATTATTCGGCTCCAGCTTGCGCCCCATTGCGGCGGCCTGTTGCCAGGCTTCTTCATCGCCGGAATCCTGCAATTGGCGCGCAATGGCAGAGAAAGAATTCGCATCCTTGCGGTTTGCGTAAATACCCAGCAGCTTGAGATGAATCTGGTGATTATTTGGCGTGTTTCGCAGTGCCTCTTTCAGAATCTCTTCCGCCTGCGCGTCGCGCCCAAAATTAAGGAACAGATCGGCCTCACTGATCGGATCGACTTCATCCGGTTGATGAGCCGCTTGTTCGGCACTGGTCGCAGCCGCACTGGTAAAATCGCCGGTATCGGGAGAGGGCGTAACCGGTGCAGCGATATGCGTTATCGCGCTGGTCGCTTCACCCTGCGCTCTGATTGCGCTAACAGAAGTTTGCCTGCGCCGGTTCAGCATAAAACCGATGCCTCCCAAGCCAAGCAAGACCGCAACTCCGCCGGCGAGATAAAGCGGCTCACCGAGAATCTGGTCAAGCAAAGAGGGTTCCGGTTCAACCACCTTTGGTTTTGGCTTGGCGACAGGCTTCGGCTTTACCGCACTTGCTGCTGCAACTTCACTGGCCGCTGCTTCGGATTTCAGTTGGGCGAGGCGCTGCATATCCTTGAGATTTTTTTCCAGCAATACGGCGCGCGCTTGCTCTTCCTTTGATGCTTTGGCCTTGGCAATCGCATTTTCCTGTGCGGCATTCTTCTTACCCTCTGCGGAGGCAGATTTTCCGATCGCACCTGCCGCAGCCTGATCCCCGGGCGCCTCGCCCTTGGACAGCTTCAATACCTCTTTGGCGGATTCTTTGGCAACCGGCGCCCTGTCAGCGATCGAACTGGTAATTTTTCCGGTGGCAACTTGCTGTGCATCCTGCGACTGACTTGCGACCGCGGCGGCACTGGCCAGCTTTTGCCGGTAGGTATTCCAGTCGGCCACCTGAGCGCGAATTTCTTTTGTCGCATCAGACTGCGCCACATTCATCAACTCGCCCTGATCCGGCAAACGCAATATCTTGCCGGCTCTGATACGGTTCATGTTTTTTCCGTCAAACTGCTCCGCATTGGCGCGATACATAGCTACCAACATCCGCTCCAGACTCACGTCGGCCGATTTGTTTTGTGCTGCAATCTTGCTCAGCGTATCGCCACGCGTGACAGTGATATTGCC
>JANLID010000171.1 GCA_024654105.1 Gallionella sp.
CTGCGGGGTTTTCGAGTTATTTTATTTGGAGGGCGCCAAAAAAAGGGCTCCGTGAGGGAGCCCTTTGCGCCTTGGGAGTCGTTTCGTCTACGGCGCCAAAGCAAAGTTCTGTGTTGCCGTTACTCGAATAAATTTACTGTGCGGCCCTGCGGGAACGCCGGGCCAGCAAGCCGCTGCCGAACAACCACAGCGCTGCCGGCACCGGAACGGCAGCGACATCGCCGGGACGCACCACTCTCGCATAAGAGGTTATCTTTGACCTGGTCCCAACAGCTCAAGCGTGTTTTCAACATCGATATCGAAACCTGTCGCCAAGGTGGTGGGGCGGTGAAAGTCATTGCCTGCATCGATGACCCGGCGGTCATCGAGAAGATACCCGCTATTGTGCTATAACAATACACACGACGTAGCCTTTACAGGCTCAACCTTCGTTGTTCCGCTGCTTTTTTGATTTTGACCCTATCGGTTGCACGCTCCGGAGACAAGAAAATGGTCGCTGTTATGTCCACACGGCATACCCCCAATCAAAACCATCTTCTCGCCGCCCTGCCTGCGGAAATATTCGAGCGACTCTCCCCCCATCTGGAACTGATCTCGATGCCGCTCGGTGAAGTCCTCTACGAATCCGGCGGCCAATTGCAACACGTCTATTTCCCGACGACCGCCATCGTGTCCCTGCACTACGTGATGGAGAACGGCGCATCGTCCGAAATCGCGGGGGTGGGCAATGAGGGCGTACTCGGCATTTCGCTTTTCATGGGTGGGAATACCACACCTAGCCGGGCCATCGTGCAGACCGCGGGCCACGGTTACCAACTGAAGGCGCGGTTGCTGATGGAGGAATTCATTCGCGGCGGGGTGATGCAACATTTGTTGCTGCGCTACACCCAGGCATTAATTACACAGATGTCCCAAACGGCGGTCTGCAATCGGCATCATTCGGTGGAGCAGCAACTGTGTCGCTGGCTGTTGTCAACCCTCGATCGATTGCCCTCGAATGAATTGACCATGACACAGGAATTGATTGCCAGCATGCTCGGCGTGCGCCGCGAAGGCATTACCGAGGCCGCCGGGCATTTGCAGCAAGCGGGGTTCATTCGCTACCGCCGCGGCCACATCACCGTGCTTGACCGGTCGGGCCTGGGGTCCCGCGTGTGTGAATGCTATGCGGTGGTCAAAAACGAATACGATCGTTTGCTGTGCGATGTACGTAATCGCTAGGAACTTCCCTCAGCCAGTCACGGTTAATCCTTGGCCCTGCTTCACGCTTTGCATAAAATCTCCGCCTTATGTGCGATAACGCACGGAGAGCGGCAGGCTTGATCGCTATAATAGAATATGAGTGCTCAAAATTCATCCACGGACTCAATTTACCCCCGGTGCCTGCAAACAAAAGCATGCATTTTTTTGTGCAGGATGGGTGTATAAGTAGATGAGGTGCTGCTCGCACCTTCGGCCACGCGATCCGCCAGACTAATTCGCGCTTTAACAGAGGTCGGCCATGTCCAAAAAAATCCGCGATCCCGCCATTCTCAACCCCGCCGCTGGCACGGCGAATGGCATCACCGGGGTCCGACGCCAGGAGGCCTTGCTTAAAACCGGGGCTTTGCAGAGCGCGATTTTCAACAGCGCCAATTTCTCGAGTATCGCCACCGACGCGAAGGGCGTCATTCAAATATTCAATGTCGGCGACGAGCGCATGCTCGGCTACACGGCCGCCGACGTGATAAACAAGCTCTTCCTATGCATAGCACTTAATGCGACAGAATCCTTGCGATCCACAAGAGAGGACCAAAAATGAAAGTTGTAACCAAAGGACAAGCATCGCGGGAGGAACTTGACCCCAAACTGTTATTGAGCGTCTTGACGGCGGTTAAAAAAGGGGACTTTTCGGCGCGCATGCCGCTGGACTGGACCGGCATCGACGGCAA
>JANLID010000177.1 GCA_024654105.1 Gallionella sp.
ACGGTGAACCGGTGCAGGACGATCTGCCGGTTCAGAAGAAACTCGCCGCCTGACGCATTATGCTAAAGACCGGCCATACACCAGATTTGACTTTATCTCGGTTAAACCCTGAGTTAGCGTAGCGGCACATACACCGGCTGCAGTCTTTACCGCAACGGTGCTTGCGGCGCACTGATTGGCGGCGGGCAACTGATTTGTAATCGCCTTGGTCGTGGTCACGCCATTGATGGTGTAAGTCATGATGCCTGTGCAACTGTCGTTAAGGACGAAGCTGACAGCGCCGACTTGCGTCACCGCCAGATTCGCGTTCCATGCCGCGCTTGGTGCAGATCCGCCGCTAACCTGGTACAACTCGCCCGTGCAGCCATTGCCCGACAGGGGGCAATTGGACGCGACATACCAGACGGGATTGCCGCTGGCATCGTAACTGTACAGGGTGGCGAAAATCGTTTCATACTGCTGCGTGAGGGCAACTCCCCATCCCGACTCATTCTCATTCCACCACAGCGCCGAATAGTCGGTGGCCGGTTGAGAGGTGCCTGTCGCAAACATTTGCCGGGTAATATTCTTGGTATCGTTCGCGCCGTTTACCGAGTAGCTGAACGTCCCGGTGTTGTTATCCGTAAACGCGAGGATACCCGTCCCCACCTTGGCGACCACTTTACCGCTTCCATTCCAGGGCAATGCAAGCGGGGTGCCGCCCTTCACATCGTAGATGTCGCCCGTGCAGCTACTCCCCACCACCGGGCAGGACGACATGACATACCATACAGGTTGCCCGGTTGAGTTGTAGGTGTACCACGCCACGAAGACCGTTGTTCCCTGCTGGGTGAGACTCATTCCCCAGCCTGACTCATTCGGGTTCCACCACAGACCGGTCAATGAGGTGGACGATGTGGCCGCCGAGGCGAACGCGGGAATAAGCAAACTCGACAGGATGAAAAGACGGATGATGAATGAGCGCATGATAACCCCCTTAAATGTGTTGTTCGTTATTGTTACCCGGTACGTTGCTGCATTCTCACTGCGCTGCAAATCTCGGCGATTTATAGCCCAGAGCACCTTGATGTAACCTGGAAATGCGGGAAGTTGTAATTACACCGCCCACAATCTAGCAGCATTAAACCTTCAAAGATATAGGCCGAAATGCCTATATATTTCGGCCTAGCGTTCAATGCAGAGTTTCGCCTGCGCCACATTTCCTTAATGCTCTGTGTCATTTTGTGCGTTGCACGGCCACTTCTTCTACCGCAAGAATCCGGCGATGGTCGCGGAGAAAAAACTTGCCCCTCCAGACTGCGAAAGCATGTTGCATGAAGGGGATATAATTCGAAATGATGCATATGCATCATTTTCGGCATGCATTTTTCGCCGCGTATATCCTGTGATGGGAATATCCGGCTCGTTGAATTGCGGTTTTCTATATTGGGAGTGGGTATGGAAGCTTTTAGCGGCCTGTTGCTCGGGCTTTACCGCAAGGCGCAGACCGTGCCGACGTCGGAATTTCAAACAAGAGCGCTGGACGCGGCACGGGAAGCGCTCTTCTTCGATTCCGCCCTGTGGGTAACGGGAGCGATGGGGCCGGAGGGCGGCATTATTCATACGGCCTGTGTTTATCGCCAGCCGCCGGACATGATGGAAAATTATGAGCGCATCAAACAGCACGACGTACTGGGTTTAGAAACATTCAGCCGTTTGGGGCAAACGATTAACGCCGCGCTGACCACCGACCCCAATTGGCAACCTCGCCTTCATCCCGATGTGATGGCGCACGTCAAACGCTACGGCATGGAGCATGTCCTGACGACGCATATCGCCGAACCGGTATTACGATTGTTTACAGCCGTGGCTTTCTACCGCGCCAATCCGGATCATCCCTTTACAGAAACCGAGCGGCTGTTCAAGCAGAATTTAATGCCGCATCTTGCCGAAGCCTGGAATACCAATCGTTTCAACTTCATGCATTCGCCCCGCAACGGCATCACACAAGCCGGCCAAGCCCGGGCGATTTGCGACAAAAAAGGTGTGCTGTACAACGCCAGCCAAGGCTTTGAAGAACTGATGCTTGCCGAATGGCCGGATTGGCATGGGCCGCAATTGCCCCGTGTTTTGCTGGGTATTTTATCCGGCAACGATCAGCGCCAGTTTACCGGCCATGGCGTCGTTGGCACAGCCAAGCCACTTAATGACATGCTTTTGTTAGGCGTCAGGAGAATTTCCACGGTGGATCAGTTAAGCCCCCGCGAGCTTGAAGTGGCAAGGCGCTTCGGGCGGGGTATGGACTATCGCAAAATCGCGGACGAATTGAATATTGCGCCAGCGACGGTGCGCAACCATCTGCGAGCTATTTATGGCAAACTTGGAATTGATAACAAGATTGAGATGGCACGCATTATTCATGAGGCAGAAGACTGATATTCGGGCAACAATGGCACTAAAAACCCGCTGCAATATGTTGCTGCTGCTCAACAAAGCTCTATAACTCATCCGCGACCGGCGCAACCACGCCGCCACAGCCGGAGCCAAATCCGCGTATGTCCCGCTCAAGTTTGAATTGGGTGAAGCCTTCCAGTCCGACTGGAGCGAGGAAGGGCTGGTGGTGGGTGACCCACCATTGCCATATCGTCGAAAGCAGCAACGAATCATTCCGCTTCAAGCAAAGCAGCGAAACCGCCAAGAACCGCATCAAGTCACGGGAGAAGGCAAAACGCTCATTACCATTGGAGGAGATCGCGGAGTTCTAACCAACATAAGCGAATAGGCCAGAACATTTCGTTTCCGGCCTATTCAGTCACATCAACAGGAGGTTAAAAACTATCTCAGTCTGGTCGACTTATCCACAGCCGTGTAGTACGCTGCACCGCTATAACACCTGGTCAATTCCACACCGGTACAGATGATCAGTTTTTAACCGGCATCAACAATTTATTCTAATTTGCGTTACAAGCAATAATAATTTCGTAGGGTGCATTCCATGCACCCTACGTTATTCCTGTTTCTATTGCGAATTGGGATTAGTGGGAGTCTTGATTATGAGAAAGATATCCAATAACTCCATTTTGATAGCGCTGCTACTGTATTTCTGCAATGGTCTTGTTTCTTTTGCATATGGGCATTCTCTTGTCTTCGGCCCGGAATTATTTTCCAGTGAGAGCGGCAAGTCTCAACGGGTGGTTAAGAGCTTTTCTGTTCATGATGTCAATCAGAAATTTTTCGTTTCGATCCAGAATGGAATGAGCAGCGAAAAAAAGGTTGCCAAGGGTGCAGTCAGTATAAACGGAGAACTTATCGCCACGCCTGACGAGCTGGGCGACCAGTTCAAGATACTTATCAAGCCCGTAACACTACAGAAGAAAAATGAGATTCTGGTCGAGGTGACGGGTGACGCTGACGCATCGATTATCGTCACCATAATGAGCCTGAAAAATCGCATAGTGACTGCCACAATCCCTCCTATTGGAGCGGCGGTGGATCTCAAGGAGTATGCATCGGTCATATTTCCTGCAGGCACTTTTGACACTCCTCAGAAGGTCGCAATATTCGTTACTACATCCCCCTCGGTCCGGGATGTTTTCGAGGCTCATGCTACAGGACCCCGTTTGCCTTATGAAATCAGGATAAACACGGGAGGCAAGGCGCCGGGAAAAGATATCGCGGTCAGTTTAAACCATCCTGAATCATTTTTTGAGTCGTATTATCAACTCCATTTATTTGCCCGAATGCATGACAATCCAGATGCCCCGGATGTGCACGACAGGTTTTTTATGCTCGATTCCGGATTGGACGATATAGTCATGACGACCAAAGCAACGCTGCCGAAGCATGCTTTTTCAAACCGCTACGGCAAAAACGGGACATATGAAGCGATAGTCACCGTCGGGTTGATTCATTAAACTCGGAACGCCCTTCATTCCGCATGCAAGGCTTCCACCGGATCGAGCCTTGCCGCACGCTGTGCCGGCACTACCCCGGCCGCGAGGCCGATGGTAATGGCGGAGAGTTCCGCGAGCGCGGCGAACAGCCACGGCGTGTGTACCGGTAACGCAGGGAACACCAAATGCAGCGCCTGCGCGACGCCGACGCCGAGCGCCAGCCCTGCCAGGCCACCCAGCGCGGACAGCAGGATGGCTTCGCCGAGGAACATGGTAAGCACTTGCCGTTCACGCGCGCCCAACGCGCGCAACAGACCGATCTCGGCAGTACGTTCGGTGACCGCCATGGTCATGATGGTCAGAATGCCGACGCCACCCACCAGCAGGGAAATCCCGCCCAATGCGCCAACCGCGAAAGTGATGACATCCAGCACCGACCCGAGCACTTCGAGCGCCTTTTCCTGCGAGATCACGGTAAAGTCCTCGCGTCCGTGCCGCGCCGACAACACATTGCGAATGCCCGCCTCCACC
>JANLID010000179.1 GCA_024654105.1 Gallionella sp.
ATCATTCGCAAGGATGAACCCAAGCCGCTTACCATCAGCCTGGTGCGCGCGGTCATCAAAGTGCAGAGCGTAAAATCCAAACTGGTTGATCCTGGCTATGGATTTATCCGTATTACGCAATTTCAGGAACATACTGGCGAAAACCTCGCTACCGCTCTGGAAGCTATCATCAAACAAAACCAGGAGCCACTGAAGGGATTGGTGCTTGATTTGCGCAATGACCCGGGCGGCCTGCTGACCGGCGCAGTCGGGGTTTCCGCGGCCTTTCTGGCCAAGGATGCCTTGGTGGTTTATACCGAGGGACGCATCGAAGACGCAAAAATGCGCCTGACTGCCAGCCCGGAAAATTATCTGCACGGTAATGGCAAGAACGATTATCTGAAAACCTTGCCTGATTCCGTCAAGAGCGTGCCATTGGTCGTGCTGGTAAACGGCGGTTCCGCCTCCGCCTCGGAAATTGTTGCCGGCGCGCTGCAAGATCACAAGCGCGCAGTCATCATGGGCACGCAAACTTTCGGCAAAGGATCGGTACAAACCGTCCTACCGCTGGGCAACAATACCGCCATCAAACTCACTACAGCGCGCTATTACACGCCCGGCGGACGATCCATCCAAGCCAAAGGCATTGTGCCTGACATTCTGGTAGAGGATCCAACTACTGCCGGGCAGGACAATACATTCCGCTTGCGTGAGGCGGATCTCAACAAACACCTGGTTAATGACAAACCATCGGACGAAAAACCGAACAACACCAGCAAGACCGAGTCCGCCCATCCAGACACAAAAGGAGATGCCGTAAAATCCGTCCCTGCTGAATTCGGATCTAAAAATGACTACCAGCTTAATCAGGCATTAAATCTTCTGAAGGGAATGCAAATACTGCAAGGAAAGTAACCTTGCCAGCCACGAGGCTAATATGATTGACTCATTCGAACCGGATAAACAGCGCGACATCGTATTCAGTGCTGAATCGTCCGGACAGGTTGAGCGTGCCTATCAACTTTTATCAGGCCTGCCAAACTGCGAGGTCGAGTATGGCGATACCCCGAATACGCTGCGTGTTTCCTACAACCTGCACGACTACACGCTTGAGGGATTGGAAAACGGCTTGACCGAACAAGGGTTTCACCTCGACCACAGTATTTTGCATAACGTCGGGCGCAAAATTATTTACTACTGCGAAGATACCATTTGCCACAATCTGGATATTCCAGCACATCCAACAAAAAAGAATGAGCGGGAAGTATTCGTCAAGGCTTATAGTCAAGAGCCACATGGCGATCATGATGACACTCCACCGGAACTGCGCGATTACAAGTAGCAAGAAGCCCCATAAACGACAAAGCCTGTCAATCAGCATCCAATACTTTTCACTAATCAGCGTCCAATTTTTTCCACTTTTTCGGCTTTTTGAGAGCGACTTTTGCGATGCTTGAATCGGTATGGTTCCATTTCTTTTTCAAAACAGCAACAACCCTGTAGGGTGCATTCCATGCACCATTGTCGTTGGTGCATGGAATGCACCCTACGATTTCTGCCGCTGCCGGCCTCACTACATGGGGGATTTGTTGCCGGCCTTTATCTTTGCTTGAGATTCGTTGATGGCGTTGTCCAGGTAGGCAAGGTAGAAATCCACGGTCAGCAAACCCACGATATTGGTCAGCTCGCGCCCCTGGCTGTCAAATAGCATTACTGTCGGAACCGTAAAAGCGTCATGCTTGCCGGCAAATGCGCTTTGAGTTGTAATTTTTCCATTAAAGTCGATCAGTTGATCATTGCTGCTGATTTCAATCTGGCGCAGTATCACTTTGTTGTTATATTCCGGATCGCGTTGCATCGGCAGAAGAAAGTCGCGCAAGGCTGTTTCGCAATATGAGCAGGTTTTGCTCATGAACAACACCAGAATGGGCGCTTGCTTGTTTATCGACTCTTTTGCTTCAACAGTAAAGTCCCGCACGACTGGCAAGCCCTCCGCTTGCGCTGCCGGCATCCAGCTTGCTGCGATATAAATTAAAAAGAGTAAAGCGGGCATATCCATTCGCTTCATGCTGTTTCCCAGTGTGATTTTCAATATATTACCCATCCGAATTCGACCCCTGCAAGGATAAAGGTTCCATCGCTTGCGCCTGAAATTACCAATACAAATAAACGGCATTATGGCATTTATTGCGATTCATGGCAGCGCGGGTGCAGGAAAAAGTAGCGGGTTGATGCGAAAAATCGTGTCCTCCACCAAGGTTTCAATCATGTTATGCGGGTTCCGCCACCGCGCTGCTGGAATCCGGTGAAGGAAAAGCAGATGCCGGTGGGGGTGTTGCAGTTCATTCCGAGCAGTTGGCACATGGGCTAACTTTCGAAGCGCATCGACAGATCCGCCGCCAGCACATCCTTGGTCAGCGCGCCGATGGAGATGCGATCCACGCCGGTCTCCGCGACAAGACGCACATTCTCCAGGCTGATACCGCCGGAGGCTTCCAGTTCGGCGCGCTTGGCGGCATGGGTCACGGCAGCATGCATGTCCGGCAGGGAAAAATTATCGAGCAGGATCATTCGCGCGCCGGCGTGGAGCGCCTCCTCGAGTTGCGCCATGTTTTCCACTTCGATCTGGATGGGTATCCCCGGCGGGGTGATGCGGAATGCCTGCTCCAGCACCGCACTGATGCCCCCTGCGGCGGCGATGTGGTTCTCCTTGATCAGCACACCGTCGAACAGCCCGATGCGCTGGTTGTGTCCGCCGCCGATACGAACCGCGTATTTTTGCGCCATGCGCAATCCCGGCAGGGTCTTGCGCGTGTCCATGATCTTGACGTTGATCCCGGCCACCGCATCCACATAGCGCCGCACCAGCGTGGCGGTGCCGGACAGCGTTTGCAGAAAGTTCAGCGCGCTGCGTTCCGCGCTGAGCAGCGCGCGCGTATTCCCGCGCACTTCGCATAGTTGCTGATCGGGCTGAACGACTGCGCCTTCCTGCGCCAGCCACTTGATTTTGCAATCCGGGTCGAGGCTGAGAAAGCATTCTTCCAGCCACAGCGTGCCGCACAGCACCGCTGTCTGACGCGAGATGATGCTGGCCGTTGCAGTTTGCAGGCGGGGAATCAATTGCGCGGTCACATCGCCGCCACGGATGTCCTCGTCGAGCGCGGCAGATACGTTGTCATGAATATATTGGGCAAGATTCAGGTGCAGCATGGCGCGTTCTCCCCCACGGGGTATACAGTATGGCGTACAGTATAAAGGATGGGGTGCGGGGTTGAAATTTCTGTCACCTTTCCCCACTTAACGGGTAGTTTGATGTTTTCATTAAGGAGCGACCATGCGTTTCGACAAGTTCACTACCAAGTTGCAGCAAGCACTGTCCGATGCCCAGAGTCTGGCAGTCGGTGCGGACAACCAGTTCATCGAGCCGCAGCATCTGCTGCTGGCCCTGCTCAACGATGCCGACAGCGGGGCAGCATCGCTGCTGGCGCGCGCCGGGGGCAACGTCAACGCCCTGAAGACAGCGTTGAATGATGCCGTGTCGCGTCTGCCCAAAGTGGAAGGACACGGCGGCGAAGTGCAGGTCGGACGAGATCTGTCCAATCTGCTCAACCTCACCGACAAGGCGGCGCAGAAACGCGGCGATGAATTCATCGCGTCGGAGATGTTCCTGCTCGCGGCTTGCGATGACAAGGGCGAGACCGGACGCCTGCTGAAAGCCCATGGCGTGGCGCGCGCTCCATTGGAGCAGGCCATCGACGCGGTGCGCGGCGGCGAGAAAGTCGGCAGCGCCGAATCCGAAGGCCAGCGTGAGTCCCTGAAAAAATACACCATCGACCTGACCGAGCGCGCCCGTCAGGGCAAGCTCGACCCGGTGATCGGGCGCGATGACGAGATCCGCCGCGCGATCCAGGTGTTGCAGCGCCGCACCAAGAACAACCCGGTGCTGATCGGCGAACCCGGCGTGGGCAAGACCGCGATCGTGGAAGGCCTGGCGCAGCGCATCGTCAACGGCGAAGTGCCCGAGTCGCTGAAGAACAAGAAGGTGCTGAGCCTGGACATGGCAGCGTTGCTGGCCGGCGCGAAATATCGCGGCGAATTCGAGGAGCGTCTGAAGAACGTGCTGAAGGAACTGGCACAGGATGAAGGCCAGACCATCGTGTTCATCGACGAGCTGCACACCATGGTCGGCGCGGGCAAGGCCGAGGGCGCGATGGACGCGGGCAACATGCTCAAGCCCGCGCTGGCGCGTGGCGAGTTGCACTGTGTGGGCGCGACCACGCTGGATGAATACCGCAAGTACGTCGAGAAGGATGCCGCGCTGGAACGCCGTTTCCAGAAAGTGCTGGTAGACGAGCCGAGCGTGGAAGCGACCATCGCGATTCTGCGCGGCCTGCAGGAACGCTACGAGCTGCATCACGGCGTGGACATCACCGACCCGGCCATCATCGCGGCAGCGGAACTGTCGCATCGCTACATCACTGACCGTTTCCTGCCGGACAAGGCGATCGACCTGATCGACGAGGCCGCGGCGCGCGTCAGAATGGAGATCGATTCCAAGCCGGAAGTGATGGACAAACTGGAACGCCGCCTGATCCAGCTCAAGATCGAGCGCGAAGCGGTGAAGAAGGAAAAGGACGAAGCTTCGAAAAAACGCTTCGCGCTGATCGAAGACGAGATAGCCAAACTGCAACGCGAATACGCCGACCTGGAAGAGATATGGAAGGCGGAAAAAGGCGCGGCACAAGGCACGGCGCATCTCAAGGAAGAGATGGAAAAAGTGCGCGCCGAGATCGTGCGTCTGCAACGCGAAGGCAAGCTGGAACAGGTGGCGGAACTGCAATACGGCAAGTTGCCGCAGCTCGAAGCCAAACTGAAAGAAGCGGTGCATGCCGAGGAGAACAAACCCCAAAACCGCCTGCTGCGCACCCAGGTCGGCGCGGAAGAGATCGCCGAAGTGGTGAGCCGTGCCACCGGCATCCCGGTATCCAAGATGATGCAGGGCGAGCGCGACAAGCTGCTGAAGATGGAAGAAAAGCTGCATGAGCGCGTGGTGGGGCAGGACGAGGCGGTGCGTCTGGTGTCGGATGCAATCAGGCGTTCGCGTTCCGGCCTGTCCGATCCGAACCGCCCGTATGGCTCGTTCCTGTTCCTCGGCCCGACCGGCGTGGGCAAGACCGAACTGTGCAAGGCGCTGGCCGGTTTCATGTTCGACTCGGAAGATCATCTGATCCGCATCGACATGAGCGAGTACATGGAGAAACACTCCGTCGCGCGACTGATCGGTGCGCCGCCCGGCTATGTCGGCTACGAGGAGGGCGGCGGACTGACCGAAGCGGTACGGCGCAAACCCTATAGCGTCATTCTGCTCGACGAAGTGGAGAAGGCGCACCCGGACGTGTTCAACGTGCTGCTGCAAGCGCTGGATGACGGGCGCATGACCGACGGCCAGGGCCGCACCGTGGACTTCAAGAACACCGTGATCGTGATGACTTCCAACCTCGGTTCACAGATGATCCAGCAGATGTCCGGCGACGATTACCAGGTGATCAAGCTGGCGGTGTTGGGCGAGGTAAAAAGCTATTTCCGTCCCGAGTTTATCAACCGCATCGACGAGGTGGTGGTGTTCCACGCGCTCGACGAAAAGAACATCAAGTCCATCGCGCGCATCCAGTTGCAGTATCTGGAGAAACGCCTGGCCGCGATGGAAATGAAACTGACCATCAGCGATGCGGCACTCGCAGAAATTGCCACCGCTGGTTTCGATCCGGTGTACGGCGCAAGGCCGCTGAAACGCGCCATCCAGGCGCAACTGGAGAATCCGCTGGCCAAGGCCATACTCGAAGGTCGCTTTGCCGCGAAAGACACCATCAAGGTGGATTGCAAGGGCGGCGTGATGAAGTTCGAAAAGGCCTGAGCAACAAAGAAGAAGCCCGGCATGCCGGGCTTCTTCTTTGAAAATATATCGACGCTGGCCTTTTAATTCTTCCCAGGCCAAATAGCCACAGATGTCTTTGCGAGCCCCGGAGGGGCGTGGCAATACAGCCAATCAAAAATGTCGTCATTGCGAGGAGGCGCAGCCGACGCGGCAATCCAGAGATTTTCATACCCACTGGACGACTGGATTGCCACGGCCCTACGGGCCTCGCAATGACGTGCAGCGACTTTCATGCCCTCTTCGAAAATGGCCTAAAGGACAATCCCGGTTTAACAGGTTTTGTTGGAAGATCATCGTTTGAATCAAGCGGCTGGCACTTTTAATAACCAATACATGATCCCCGCACCGACGATGACCCCTGCAACGAAAATCCGGATTCCTCCGGATGTACGTGCTTCCGGCTTGGAATCTTCCGCAGCCGGTTGAATCGATTCCCATTCGTTGATTATCTTCCTGGCCCCAGCATAGTTTTCTTCAGAGACAAGTACACGCACAAAGCCCATCGCCTGAAGTTCGCCGACCCCGCCCTGCAAATATTCCCCTTCGATACGCCCCGGAATGCCATGCTGTTCAAGAAGGTTCAGGATCATGTGGGCGTCCAGCCCGGTGGATGCTTCAAATACGCTTCTCATGAATAACTAAGCAATCATCGCGCAAGAAAAATGTACAACACAGTGCCCAGAGAAGTTACGGATATGATGATTGCCGAGATACACAGAACCATAGTCCGCTGATGTCTTTTTTCCGCAAGTGACGCTCCCGTCTCCAGAGCCTCCACAGTTTTTTGCATTTGTATTGCCAGCTCTTTGATGTGTGCATCGTTCGCAGATGCCGCTGCCTGAAGCTCGGTTATCTGCTGTTGCTGCAATATCGTCTGATTGGCGGCAGCATCGGCACTTTTCCTGGTAAATACCGGCGCAGCCGCAGATACGATAGTACCGACATACGGCAGAACAGACTTGAGCACGGGGATGAGCCAGGCGGGCATGTGTGACTCCTAACGGTTATTGGGCAGACCTACCGGTCAGCACGAGTGAAAATAGCGACGCATGCGGGCTCAGGATAAACACTTGATTCATTCAGAACTCCACAAATTTGCTTGCAGCATATGCATGGTAGTACAGAAAAGTTGGCCTGGTCGCCAAAAATAATGCGAACCCGTTTATTGCACCATTTATTCCTTAATTGGGTCTGTACGCTGCCCCGCTGGTTAAATATAAATCACTCCGATATTTTGTGGTTATTTCTGCGCCGATTGAGCAGGTAGCTGGCGAAAATAATAAGGATGGTAAGGACAATAATCAGTACAGGCGCCCAAGGAGCCAAGGCAGCGGCACGGGTATAGAGGTCAAACAGCAGATAAGCCCAACTTCCCACGGCGATGTAGGTGCTGGTGAGCACGATCAACAGCGTCAGCCATGCGGGGAAACCAAGCAGGTAACCGATAGCGCTGCCCACCACCGGCCCCGTCATCCAGAAGGGGAGCCAGACGAAGATAAAGAGCCCGGCGATGCCGTAGCGGCGCACCTTGTCATGGTGGCGCTCGGCGGCTTCCTGCGTGCGATCAAGAAAGCGCCTCAGCCTTGGAAACTCCACCAACTTGCGCATGCTAAAAACGAACACGGGATAAAACAGCAACACTTCCACGGTCTCCACCCATATATTTACCGGTATCACGAGGGCGTGGCCGTAACCGTTGGCATAGCCTATCGACATCGACACGGCCCGGCCAAAGATTAAGTTGGAGAAGCTCATGGCGCCCATCATGCTCGAGGTTTGCGGCGACCAAAGAGCGACCAGCCCCATGACGATGAGACCGGCGAGCGCGAGCGCAATGCCAAGCAATAAGATGCGCCCTTCGGTCGTTTTGAACAACTGACGCCAAACGGGACGTGGTTGAGACTCGACGATTTTTTCTTCTGCGCTCATAGAGACAGTATAAAGAAGCGACTCCGGCAGGAACAGGGTTATCGAAATATATCGCCACGCCCTGTGATTGCCGGAATGGGTGCAACAGATTTTGGTGAGTTGCTCGTTGTGAAGGTGATCAGAGGTGTTGTGTAAAGCTGGTGCGGGAGACAGGGTGCGATTCAAACTGATGTGTTCAGTCATGCGGCCTTTCTGACCTGATTCCAACAGTTGTCCCATTGCTTGTTTGCCCGATTCGGGCGCAAAGCCAGCATGTGTTCGGCGTTTTCGGCGCACCGCCGCGAGCCCGGAAGCTTGGGCCGTTTCT
>JANLID010000185.1 GCA_024654105.1 Gallionella sp.
GTTGCGCCCGTTAACAACAGCAGCAATGGCAGCAGATAGACCAATCCTATTCCGCGCAATACTGCACCCTCGGCAACCGATACGATTACTTCATCACCCACGCCGGCATTGACCGGATTGTCCACCTGGAATTGGCGCGGCTTGCTGCAAAACAACTGGGACAACTTGCCTGTCCCGCAACCCTTGCCGCTGCATTGCCCGCAGCCATTGCCCTGGTTGGCCTGGACAAAAGCATATTGGCCATCAACCTGCACGACAATGGCGCGTGTTTCCAGCATGGTCACTTGTCTTTATAGCGTATCGAATCCAGTACCTGTATCACCGTGCGTGCCGGAACTTCGCCAACCACAGTGAACAATTGCCCGGCCACGACCTTGTGGTACAAATTTATCGCGCCGCGGCTGGATAAACCACTTACGTTGTCTTCGTCCCCGTCATCGGGCTCGATAAACACGGAGATCGCACTCAGTCCGTCGGAAAATACAATTTGTGTCACGGGGGTGCGCCTGCCGCGCATGGGGCGCTGGATTTCCATGGTCTTCTTGAAGCCCTGCGGCAATGCATCGACCGTCCAGCCGCTGTTTATGGGTGTGCCCCCCTTGATCACTTCCTGTGACGCCGGCAAGCTATCGCCCGGCGCAGTCGCGCCAATCCAGGAGCGGTCGATGTTTCCGCCAATTTGTAATTGGGTAAAGGTGTACTGCTCGATTATTTGATTTTTGTCGCCCAGCACCGCTGCTTTCAACAGCAGGCCCGAGCCGGTATCCGCCCAAATCTTGTGGGCGTAGCGGAGATTGTCCTTGGGTTCGAACAAGATCACTTGCGCGTTGTATCCTGCCACGCGTGCCACGCCGATCTGTTCTGCCCGATAATTTGCGCTCAGTGTGGATATCTGCTCGGGCAGAAAGGCCGGGAAGCGGATGCGTACCTGCTGGCTATCCACTTGCACCATCTTGTGATTGATGTAGCACCAAACCTGCCCATGATGCCGGATGATTTTGCGCTTGGGGCCATCCAGGCTTTCCAGTTTTTCATGTTCTCCATCTGCCTCGACTACGTGAATAATGCGCGAAGTCTCAATGCGATTGTCATACTGATAAACGAACACCCCGCTGTAATCGGTCTGATGGGCGGCAAAGGCGACGACCTTGAGCCAGTCAAGGCTTTCCGCATTTGCATTGGCAGCAACAGACAGCAACAGGCCGCAGAATGCAGCACGCATTCTCATTGCTACTTTGCCTCCGTATTATTCTTTAGTTGCGTCATTTCCCGTCTATGCCGTAGGCGACGGTACGGATATACGCCGCTCCGCCGCTCATGTCCATGCTGGGCGAAAATTCCTGATGCGCCATCAAATAGTCGCTGGACCGTGGCTTGATCTGTACGCTGGCCGGGTGCAAGGCGGCTTGTTGCATAGCCACCTGCGGGAAAGTTTCAGGAGTGATCTGCGCTGACATCCAGGCCACCACGCCGACTGCCACCAGCGAAGCCGCCGCCGATAGCGCGACAGTACGGATTTTCTGCTTTACTGCGTGGCCACGTGGCGCTAGTACCACAGGCTCCTCCTGCATGCGCTCGCGCACTTTCGCGCTCAAATCACAATGAATATGCTCGGGTTGCCGCAGTACGTCTCCAATCAGGTGGTAAATTTCCCAATCCTTGTGCGCAGCGGAATCTCGTTTGATTTGGTTAAGTAGACCTTCCGCTTCATCCTCGAACAACTCGCCGTCCATCAATACAGAAATCTCTTTTTTCATATTTACCACCTGTTACCTTTCCTGGTTTCCAACAGCGGGCGCAGATTTTCCGCTACCGCCTCACGCGCCCTGAAGATTCTTGACCTCACCGTGCCGATCGGGCAATTCATCACGCTGGCAATTTCCTCATAACTCAACCCCTCAATCTCACGCAAGGTCAGCGCGCTGCGCAAGTCTTCCGGCAACTGCTGCAAGGAAGCCTGCACCACATTGACAACCTGTTTGCTCATGAGTTCATTTTCCGGCGTACTGACTTCATGCAGCAGCCCGCCGTCTTCAAATGATTCTGCTTCCTCCGCATCGAACGGCGTGCTGGTCGGTGCGCGCCGCTTGTTCGCCAGCAGATGGTTTTTTGCCGTATTGATGCCGATACGATACAGCCAGGTGTAAAACGCGCTCTCCCCGCGAAAACCCGGCAATGCGCGATAGGCCTTGATAAAGGCATCCTGCGTGACATCCTCGGCCTCTGCCGGATTCCGCACAAAACGGGAAATAAGCCGCCCCAGTTTGCGCTGATATTTGGATACCAGCAAATCAAAGGCATGCTTGTCGCCGCGTTGCACGCGTTCAACCAATTGCTGATCGACTTCCTTGTCTGCCATCCCTGACCATTTCAATTATTGTTATGAACGCCGCGCCGTTCGCGAAGCGCGAGTATAACCGCTCATCTCACCCGAGTCAGTATGGCCTCAAAGTGCCGGATACGACTTCATGAGGAAGAATTGGTTCCCGGCGATAAATCCGGCCATCACGGGGGTGACAGTTTTGCTATAGTCTCGACCTCAATCAATGCGCCGGGAATCGAATTGCTGCAATTTGACACACTGATCATCGGCAGCGGCCTCGCCGGTCTGACGCTGGCCATCAAGCTGGCCGACTATAAAAAAGTCGGGTTGATCACCAAAAAATCCTTGCTGGACGGCGCGAGCGGCTGGGCGCAGGGCGGCATTGCCGCAGTATTGTCCGGAGATGACTCGCTGGATGCGCATATTCAGGACACCCTGACTGCCGGCGGCGGCCTGTGTGACGAGGATGTTACGCGTTATGTTGTCGAGCATGGCAAAGCCGCCATCGATTGGTTGATCGATCTGGGTGTGCCGTTTACCCGGGATGGTTCCAGTGGCATGGGCTACCATCTCACCCGTGAAGGCGGGCACAGCCGCCGGCGCATCATTCATGCGGCGGATGCAACCGGTCATGCGGTACAGGAAACCCTTGTCACGCGCGTGCTGCGCCACCCGAACATCACTGTACTGGAAAACCATTTGTCGGTTGACCTGATTACCGGCAGGAAGCTCGGTCTGCCGGACAACTGCTGCCATGGCGCATATGCATTGAACAAGTTGAGCGACGAAGTCGTCACCATTGCCGCCCAGAATACCATCATCGCGACCGGGGGTACCGGCAAGGTTTATCTCTACACTACCAATCCCGATACGGCGACCGGTGACGGCATTGCGATGGCCTGGCGCGCCGGTTGCCGCGTCGCCAATATGGAATTCATCCAGTTCCACCCGACCTGTTTGTACCACCCGCACGCCAAGTCTTTTCTCATCAGCGAGGCGGTGCGCGGCGAAGGCGGCATTCTGAAACTGCCCGATGGCACGCGCTTCATGCCGCAGCACGACGAGCGCGCCGAACTCGCGCCGCGCGATGTGGTGGCCAGGGCAATCGACTTTGAAATGAAAAAACGCGGGCTGGATTGCGTCTATCTGGACATTTCGCACCAATCGGTTGAATTTTTGCAGGAACATTTCCCCACCATTTATGCGCGCTGCCTCAGCTTGGGTATCAACATCAGCAAAGAGCCGATTCCGGTGGTCCCCGCGGCGCACTATACCTGTGGCGGGGTCGTTGCCGATTTGCATGCACGCACCGACGTGGAGAATCTGTATGCGGTCGGTGAAACCGCCTGTAGCGGGCTGCACGGCGCCAACCGGCTGGCCAGCAATTCCCTGCTGGAATGCCTGGTGTTCGCGGATGCCGCCGTTAGCGATATTCTGGGCAAACCATATCGAGCCATACCCGCGTTGCCCGCGTGGGACGAGAGCCGCGTGACGGATGCGGACGAGCAAATCGTCATTTCGCACAACTGGGCGGAATTACGCCATTTTATGTGGGACTATGTTGGCATTGTGCGCACCAATAAACGCCTGCAACGTGCGCAACACCGTATCCGGTTGCTGCAGGACGAAATCCATGAGTATTACAGCAACTTCCATGTCAGTTCGGACTTGCTGGAGCTGCGCAACCTGGTGATGAATGCCGAACTGATCGTGCAAAGCGCCTTATTGCGCCACGAGAGCCGCGGACTGCATTTCAGCAAGGACTATCCGGGAACATTGCCACAAGCCAAGCGCACCGTACTCACGCCGCCCACCTATGTGGCGTCCGCCTGAGTAAATTCGCTGAATTACCTCCGTTCCGGATCATTCACAAAACTGTTTATCCGGCGGCAATGGTAAAATCCGCCGCGATTCCAACAGGCTGCCGCCCTATACCGGTCACATGACTTATTACGCTCCCATTGCCGCTGTTTTCGTCACGCTGTCGGTGATTGCAGTTCTTCTGTCCAGCAAGTTTGGCAAGACGATCCAGGACATTCCCAACGACCGTTCGCTGCATTCCATCCCCATCCCGCGCATCGGCGGAATGGGCCTGGTGGTGGGGATATTATCCGGCTGGATGTTGATGCCGGGAGCGCTGGTCTGGTGGGTGGTGTTGCCGGTGCTGATCCTGTTTGGTGTTTCCCTGCTCGATGACATGCGAGGGCTGCCGGTGCGCTGGCGCTTGCTGGCGCATCTCGTCGCTGCCGTATTGCTGGTCGTTGGCTCCGGGTTGTTCGCGCGGCACGGTGTCTGGGCTGCCATGATCGTGCTACTGCTTACAATGTGGATGACCAATCTCTATAACTTCATGGATGGCTCGGACGGACTGGCGGGTGGCATGGCGCTGTTCGGGTTTGCTTGCTACGGCGCTGCGGCGCTGATCGCGCAAGACGATATGCTGGCGATGTTGAACTTCGCCATCGCGGCGGCGGCGCTGGGGTTCCTTTACCATAACTTCCCTCCGGCCAGGGTGTTCATGGGTGACGCGGGTTCCATCCCGCTCGGTTTCCTTGCCGCCGCGATGGGGCTGTGGGGCTGGCAGCAAGGTTATTGGGCAACATGGTTCCCGTTGCTGGTGTTTTCGCCCTTCATCGCCGATGCCAGTGTCACGCTGGTGAAGCGTACCCTGCGCGGCGCGAGAATCACCGAAGCGCACCGCGAGCATTATTATCAGCGCGCGATACAACTGGGCTGGGGGCATCGCAACGTGGCGCTGGCCGAATATATCTTGATGGCGAGTGCCGCGCTGAGCGCGCTGTGGGTATTGCAGCAGGAAAACAAGC
Source organism: Gallionella sp. (assembly GCA_024654105.1). Lineage (GTDB taxonomy): Bacteria > Pseudomonadota > Gammaproteobacteria > Burkholderiales > Gallionellaceae > Gallionella. The sequence goes on from JANLID010000185.1 coordinate 5,149, forward strand.
TGCTGTTTATCGTCCTGATCTGGCTGGCGATTTATATCGTGCTGATGTGCTGGCTGGATAAGCGTTGGGCGGATCATGCGGCCGGACAGGCATGATGACCGGATCCGATAAACATCAACGGCCGGGATATTTAACTTAACAGCCTGAGTTCTGATGAAATTAATCAACAAGACAGCGAGCAATTTACGTACCGCCTTGGCCATGCTGCACGATTTCATAGCCGCTGCGGTGGCGTGGACGCTCGCTTACCTGCTGCGCTTCAATTTTGACCTCCCGGCGAATTTTGCCGCCGAGCTGGAGTTGACCTTAATCTGGGTGGTGCCGCTGCAAATGCTGATCTTCTGGCAATTCGGCCTGTACCGCGGCATCTGGCGCTATGCCAGCACCGCCGACCTGCGTCGCATCGTGCTGGCGGTCGCGCTTTCGGCAGCGGTAATTCCCTTGCTGTTCTGGATGCTGCGCCTCGGGCTGGTGATCCCGCGTTCGGTGCTGGTGATCAATCCGCTGCTGCTGATTCTGTTGATGGGCGGCAGCCGTTTTGTCTATCGGCTATGGAAAGAGCGCGGCTTGTACGGCGGCATCAAACTGGACGGAGAGCCGGTGCTGGTGCTTGGCGCCGGCGATGCAGCGGCGAGCCTGTCCAAGGAGCTGTCCAGGAGCGGCGACTGGCGGCTGGTCGGATTTCTCGACGACAACACCGAACGTCACGGGCGCACGCTGAACGGCATCCGCGTGCTGGGCGGGTTGGACAGCCTGGAGGAATGGGCCGAGCGGCTCGGCGTGTCGCAAGTCATCATCGCGATGCCGTCCAGCTCACACCAGCAGCGCAAGCGCGCGATCCAGTTGTGCAACGCCGCACAAGTCAAGGTGCTCACGGTGCCGTCGTTTGATGATTTGATGAGCGGCAAGGTGGCGGTTTCGCAATTGCGCGCCATCGAACTGGACGATCTGCTCGGGCGCGACCCGGTGGTGCTGGATGATGCAGGCCTGCATGGCCTGCTGACGGAAAAAGTGGTCATGGTGACCGGCGCGGGCGGCTCGATCGGCTCTGAACTGTGCCGCCAGATCGCGCGCTTTGCCCCCGCCAGACTGGTGCTATTCGAACAGGGCGAATTCGCGCTGTATACCATCGAGCAGGAATTGCAACAGGCTTTTCCCGCATTAGAGTTCGTCTGTCTGGTCGGCGATGTGCGCGATGCGGCGCGGGTGGATGAAGTCATGCGGCAGCATCAGCCGGCGGCACTGTTCCATGCGGCGGCCTACAAACATGTGCCGTTGATGGAGCAACATAATGCCTGGCAGGCGATCCGCAACAACGTGCTGGGCACCTGGACGGTAGCGCGCGCGGCGCAGCGGCACGGAGTAGGCAAATTCGTGATGATCTCCACCGACAAGGCGGTCAATCCGACCAACGTGATGGGCGCTTCCAAGCGGCTTGCCGAAATGGTGTGCCAGGCATTGCAACCTTCCGGCAGCACCCGCTTCGTGATGGTGCGCTTCGGCAACGTGCTGGGTAGCACCGGCAGCGTGATTCCCAAATTCCGCGAACAGATTGCGCGGGGCGGGCCGATCACCGTCACCCACCCCGAGATCACCCGCTATTTCATGTCCATTCCCGAGGCGGCGCAACTGGTGTTGCAGGCCGGGTTGATGGGAAAGGGAGGGGAGATTTTTGTGCTGGACATGGGCGAGCCGGTGAAAATCGCCGAACTGGCGAAAGACCTGATCCGCCTGTCCGGCTTTACCGAGGAAGAAATAAAAATCGAATTCACCGGCCTGCGCCCCGGCGAGAAACTCTATGAAGAACTGCTGGCGGACAGCGAGCACACCCTGCCCACCCATCATCCTAAATTGCGCATTGCACAAGCACGGCAGGCCGACGCGGCATGGCTGGAAAAACTACTGGAGTGGACTGCCATACCTGCCGTGCCCGATGAACAGGTGCGCGCAGCGCTGCAGGATTGGATGCCTGAATATCAGCCGAACCTGCAACAAGGCCGCCTGTCGTGAAATTGACCGCTGCTCCTGCCCTGTTGCAACGTTTTGCCCTTCCGCCATTACGCGCAAGCACTGTGCTGCTGGGATTCACCGTGCCGATTTCCGTGGCGCTGGATAACTTATTGCTGGCGGTAGTGTTGCTGGGCGTGTTGTTCAATGCCCATGCAGTGTGGCGGATCGCCACGCAACATCCGGTGGCGCGCGCAGCCTGGCTGCTGTTTGCCGTGCTGTTTATTGCCATATTTTACGGCGCGACACCGTTGCGCGAGGCGGCTGGCATCCTCGGCAAATATATGGATCTGGCTTTCATCCCGTTGTTCATGCTGATGCTGTCCGGCGAGGCTGTCCGGCGCAAGGCGCAGTATGCCTTCCTTTGCGCGATGGGGCTGACCTTGCTGTTGTCTTTTCTGGTGGGGTTGTGGCTGCTGCCGGTGCAGCATTGGATGAGCGTCTTTGCCACGCCGGATAACCCGGTCATTTTTCACAGCCACATCACGCAGAACAACATGATGGCGTTTGCGGTTTTTCTCGCGCTGCTCAATCTGCGCGATGCCGCTCGGCGACGGGCGCAGATGGCCTGGGGTTTGTTTGCCTTGCTGGGTGCGATCAATATACTGTTCATGGTGCAGGGTCGTACTGGTTATGTGATCCTGCTGGTGTTGCTGGGCTGGCTTGTCTGGATAACCCCGGCTCGTTATATGCGCTTGCGCGGCAAGCGATGGGATTGGCGGCAGGCTATGGTGGCGGAACTGGTTCTTCTTGCCTTGATGGTTGCCACCTATAGTGTTTCGCCACGGCTACAGGATCGAATTGGCCTGGTGGTATCCGAATCCAGGATTTGGCAAACAAAGCAGGCCAAAGAGACATCGACCGGGCAACGGCTGCTCTATTACGAAAATACCTTGCAAATTGTGCAACAGCACCCTGTGTTCGGTGTGGGCACCGGCGGCTTTCCCGCATCATTTGCGCGGCAGGTGCAGGGCAAGGATGTGCCGGCAACGCATAATCCGCACAATGAATACTTGATGATTACGGTACAAACCGGTGTGATCGGCCTGGCATTTTTGCTTTACTTGTTCTACATGCAGTGGCGATGTGCGCCATTGTTGAATACCCCGTTCGAGCAGGATGCGGCGCGTGGATTGGTGCTGGCATACATGGTGAATTGCGCGTTCAACTCGGCATTATTGGATCATTCCGATGGCTTATTTTTTGCGTTCATGACTTCGGTACTGTTTGCGGGGCTCAGATTGGAGAATAAGAGTGGCTAAACTTTCAGTCATTCTCATCACCAAAAACGAGGCGGCGAATGTCCGCGCCTGCCTCGCATCAGTCGCCTGGGCGGATGAAATCATCGTGGTGGATTCCGGCAGCACGGATGCGACGGCGAAGATTTGCGGGGAATTCGGTGCGCGAATTTATATGCATGACTGGCCGGGGTTCGGCGCGCAGAAGAACCGCGCGCTGGATTATGCGACCAATGAATGGGTATTTTCCATCGACGCCGACGAGCGTGTCACGCCTGAATTGCGTGCCGCCATCGAAGCGGTGTTGCGCAAGGGAGATGGCACCTGTACGGCCTATCACGTCTCGCGCCGATCCAGTTATTGCGGGCGCTTCCTGCGCCACTCCGGCTGGTATCCCGACCGCATCGTACGGCTGTTCAAGCGCGATGCGGCGCGCTTCTCCGATGCGCTGGTGCATGAATCCGTCGAGGTGAAAGGCAAGATCGGGCTGCTGGAAGGCGAGCTGTTGCACTATTCCTACGAAAATCTCGAGCAGGTGCTGGACAAGGCCAACCAGTACTCATCGGCGGCGGCCCGGATGCTGCAACAGCGCGGCCGGAACTCCTCCGTGAGCGGTGCGGCACTGCGCGGTTTGTGGACATTCATCCGCACCTACTTCCTGCAGCGCGGCTTTCTCGACGGGCGCGAAGGCTTCATGGTGGCGGTGTCCAATGCGGAAGGCACTTACTACCGCTATCTCAAACTGATGCTGCTGAACGAACGGCACGACGGCAGGCAATGAAGCTGATCCAGGTGGGGGGAAAGGGGTCACCCATTAGCCGACCTGCGTCAAGCGAGCAAAAGGGAAAAGGGGGCAGGCTAAAGGGAAAAGGAAGGGAAAATGGGCCAGGCTATGAGGTTTCCATTACCTGTTTCCAGGATGTCGCAATGATGGGTAATGCGATCAAGCAACGCTCGAAAGTCATTGGTTAACGCTACGCTCATCTGCCCTATGCGGGCTTGCTCAGCAATCACGACGCAGGTCGGCTAACGGGTGACCCCATTGATCTTTCTCATTGATCCGCATTGATCCCATTGATCGCTTTGCTCGACAAGGTTGTGCTTTTTTCTTTCACTACGTTCGCTGTCCGCGCTATCCACTTGGCATGATTGGGGTGACTCCAGTTTTTCTGGACGGCAATTGACAGAATGATACCGGCTGTTGCGAGCGACTGGGGTGACCTGTCGAGATGAAGAAGGACACTTTCCGCATAACGGATTAAACACTCTTGCCCATAGGTGGAAAGTGGGTGGCGTTCCAATCTGAGCAGGATTTCCTGAACAAGTTGACTGTCCGGTTCTCTTTGAATCTCATAAGTTTGGATATTGAGTGCAACGATGAGTTGTCCGACTTCGCGGGGATTAAGCTCCGCCGCCTTGAACAGGATGGGCAAAGCTTTTTCCGGCGTGCCTGCCAGAATAAGAAAAAGTGCAAAATCACTCCAGGCGCGTTCCGAGTTGGGGTTTTTTTTCAATTCATGATTGAAAAAATTCTGCGGCGTCGTCCAGGTTGTTACCCTTGTCTGCAACAGCATAGACATGCTTATGAGAACACCTGCCAGCAAGGCAAATTTCAATCCTGGGCGGATGCTTTCAAACTGGCGCCATTGATTCAGGAATACGCCCATTGCGAAGATTATTCCATAGCTGGGCAGGTAATTGCGGT
>JANLID010000207.1 GCA_024654105.1 Gallionella sp.
CAGCGCTTTTGCTGGGCGTCTGCGTAGCGTGGGCGCGGATTTTTCTCGGTGTGCATTTTCCACTCGATATGATCGGTGCAGTCGCTGTAGCCGGAACCGTCTGGCTCGGCATCAGTCCTGTCTGGCGTCGGGTCGGAAATGGGCTGACGGCACAGGCGGGGGTAATCTATCGCGCCCTCTTGGCTCGACCTATTGCGCTGGGATGGATTCGCCGCTAGCGAACTGCCAGCGATCTTTTCAACACATCTTCCGGAACAGGCATGCTCGATTACTTGGTCAATCTTGTCGGTCGCCTGGGGCAGTGGGGATACCTGGTCATTTTCCTCGGGGCGATGCTGGAATCAGCCGCTTTTCTTGGTCTAATCATCCCCGGCGAAAGTCTTGTGCTGGTGACTGGATTTCTTGCCGCACAGGGATTGCTCGACCTCGATGTCCTGATTGTGACCGTTGCGGTTGGTGCAGCCCTGGGAGACAGCATCGGTTACGAAATGGGAAGAAGGATGGGCCGTCCGGCGCTGTTGCACTATGGCAGCCATTTCGGTTTGACCAACGCACGTGTCGATAAGGCAGATGCCTTCTTTGCGCGACACGGCAGCAAAGCGATTTTCCTCGGACGATTTGTCGGTTTTGCGCGCGCCATCGTGCCGTTTCTGGCCGGTTCTTCAAAAATGCCCTACCGCAAGTTTTTGCCCTATAACGTACTAGGTGCGGCACTCTGGTCGTCGGCTGTCGTGTTGCTCGGGTATTTCCTCGGAGCGGGCTGGCACACCGCAGAGCGCTGGATTGGCCGCGCCAGCGCCATTCTCGGCGGCATATTGTTATTCTTCCTGCTGCTTGTCTGGCTCTACCGCTGGGCGATCCGTCACGAGGCCGACATCAAGCAGGAGTGGAAGCGCTTTCTTCAACGGCCGCACATCGCCGCAATGCGTCTACGTTTCGCCCCACAAATCGCATTTCTTCATGCAAGGTTGTCACCTCGCAGCTATCTTGGGCTAAATCTGACGTTGGGGGCGCTAGTTTTGATTGGTGCCAGCTGGTTGTTCGGTGGCATTGCCGAAGATGTTTTGACGGGCGACCCGCTCACGGTCATCGATGTGCGCGTCGCAGAATGGTTCCACGCCCGCGCGACGCCAGCCTTAACCCAATTCATGCTGGTCATCACCAATCTTCACGGACCGGCTGCCATCGGCATATTTATGGCGTTGGCTGTCCTGTATTTGGCCTGGAAGCGCGATTGGTACTGGTTAATCTGCTTGATGGTGACGGTCCCATCCGGGATGCTGCTGAATGTGTTGACGAAATATGCATTTCACCGTGCCCGTCCAAGCTTCGACAATCCGCTTCTTACGCTGTCGAGCTATAGCTTTCCAAGCGGCCATGTGGCAGGCACCACGCTGTTCTACGGCGTACTTGCGGCCATGCTGGTATCCAAAATCGATACATGGCGCTCGCGGGTAATCATCGTCGTGACCGTGATTGCGCTGATTCTTCTGGTGGCATTGAGCCGCGTGTATCTGGGGGTACATTACCTGAGCGACGTGCTAGGCGGTTTCGCGGAAGCGATGGCATGGTTGACGCTCTGTCTGCTCGGTATCCATACCTATTGGCAACATCGCGCTGCAGACCAACACCAGAAGTATAAAAATGCCGATGTCTGAAAAGAATCGACCGACGCGAATGGCGACGTCGATCTGGACGCGCTGCGCGCCGCGACCGGCTCGCAGACCGTCGGGCGCGGGCGCGGTGGGCGTGGCGAAACGCCTGCTGGACAAAGGCTTCCATCCGCCCACCACCTACTTCCCGATGCTGGTGCCGGAGTGCCTACTGATCGAGCCGACCGAAACCGAATCGAAGGAGACGCTGGACGCCTTCGTTGACGCGATGAAGGAGATTCGCGACGAGGCGCACGCCGCGCCGGAACTGGTGAAATCCGCACCTCACACCCTGCCGGTGCGCCGGCTCGATGACGTCAAAGCAGCACGCGAACTAAACCTGACTTGGAAGCCAGCCGCACGTGTGTCATGACTTTGATATACCTTCGTTTACTGAAGCAATTCGAATTCGCGGTGATGTTTGTCATTTAGTATGTTACCGGTATAATGCGCGGCTTCCAAAGCTGGCCGGTTTATTCGGTTAGCGGGGACGTAGCAAAAGATGGCTCGGTAGCTCAGTCGGTAAGCAGAGGATTGACAACACACTGCGTAGCAGTTTGTTGCGGCGGACACTAACCTTCAGGTTATGTCGTAACCACAACAAATAGCGGAGTAGCTTGTTGCGGTGCAGGCTAACTTGCAACGCAAGTTAAGTTTGGCGAAAGCCAAACGGCCGAAGCCAAAATCCTTGTGTGAGTTACAAAGTAGTGCTTCAAAAATTTGGCCTGGTAGCTCAGTCGGTAGAGCAGAGGATTGAAAATCCTTGTGTCGGTGGTTCGATTCCGCCCCGGGCCACCAATACAACAATGCCCGACCCGTTCGGGCATTTGTCTTTAATACGGCACATAAAGCAATGACCGACCTTTCCAGTGACGATCTGAATACCCCAGCCAGCGCAGCCGCTGCTGATTCCGGCATTGCGCGCGAGGTCAAACGCCGCCGCACCTTTGCGATCATCTCCCACCCCGACGCCGGCAAGACCACGCTCACCGAAAAGCTGCTGCTGTTCGGCGGCGCGATCCAGATGGCGGGCACGGTGAAGGCGCGCAAGAGCGGTCGCCACGCGACGTCAGACTGGCTGGAGATCGAGAAACAGCGCGGCATTTCGGTGGCCAGTTCGGTGATGCAGTTCACTTACGACGATTGCGTGATCAACCTGCTCGACACCCCCGGCCACCAGGATTTTTCCGAGGACACCTACCGCGTGCTGACCGCGGTGGATGCGGCGGTGATGGTGGTGGATGCGGCCAAGGGCGTGGAAGCGCAGACCATCAAACTGCTCGAGGTGTGCCGCCTGCGCAACACGCCGATCATCACCTTCATCAACAAGATGGACCGCGAAGTGCGCGACCCGCTGGAAGTGCTCGACGAGATTGAGTCGGTGCTGAAGATCAAATGCGCGCCGGTCACGTGGCCGATCGGCATGGGCAAGCGTTTTCAGGGCGTGTACCACCTGCTGAATGACGAAGTGCTGCGTTTCTTGCCGGGTGAAGCGAAAGCCAGCCAGGAAGTGGAAGTGTTAAAAGGCGCGCAAATCGACCGGCTGGCGCAGCAATGTCCGCATGAAATGAAAATCATGCGCGACGAAACCGAGTTGGTTGCGGGTGCCGGCGCATCGTTCGATCTGCAAGAGTTTCTGCGGGGTCAGCAAACGCCGGTGTTCTTCGGTTCCGGCATCAACAACTTCGGTGTGCGCGAAGTGCTGCGCGCCTTGGTGGACTGGGCGCCCGCGCCGCTGCCGCGTGCCACCGATGTGCGCATCGTGCAACCCGCCGAGCCTGCCTTCACCGGCTTCGTGTTCAAGATCCAGGCCAACATGGACCCGAATCATCGCGACCGCATTGCTTTCCTGCGTGTGTGTTCCGGCAAGTACACGTCGGGCATGAAGGTCAAGCATCGTCGCACCGGCAAGGAAATGAAGCTCGCCAATGCGGTGACGTTCATGGCCAACGAACGTACGCGCATGGACGAGGCTTACGCCGGTGACATCATCGGCGCGCACAACCACGGCCAGTTGCAAATCGGCGACGTGCTCACCGAAGGCGAAGCGCTCACCTTCAAGGGCATCCCCTACTTCGCTCCGGAACTGTTCAGCCGCGCGCGGCTGCGCGACCCGATGAAGGCCAAGCAGTTGCAGAAAGGCTTGCGCCAGTTGGGCGAAGAGGGTGCGGTACAGGTGTTCGAGCCATTGGTGGATAACACGCCGCTGATCGGCGCGGTGGGACAATTGCAGTTCGAAGTAGTCGAGCATCGCCTGAAATCCGAATACGGCGTGGATGCGGTGTTCGAGCGCGCCGGCATCCACACCGCGCGCTGGGTGACTTGTCCCGATGCGGTGCATCTCAATGAATTCATCAAGGCTAATCAGGGGCGGCTGGCAAAAGACGTGGACGGTAACTACGCCTACCTCGCCGATACCGGCGTGAACCTGCGCCTGGCCCAGGAACGCTGGCCGAAAGTGCAGTTCCACGCCACGCGCGAGCACGGGCAGCAACTGGGCTAAGGGATGCCAAACCTTTTTATTTGCGCGGGACCATTCTGCCGGCCAAGACGTAGCGGGATTACCGGGCAAGTATAAACACGCATTCGGATATGCGGATTGTGCTTATACTTCACCCCGGTAAGCGAGAATGTTATTGCGCTTCAAACACAAGTCGGGGAGGGTCGTTATGAATAGCAGGATTCGCCAGATTCTCGACCAGATAACCACTCTCGAAGATGAGCTACAAAAGGCCGTCGAAGAACAACAGGAGCGCTTGCGTTACCAGATTGAAGGCAAGCGCATCACCTTCGAGCACACCATCCGGGAAGCCCATCTCAAAGCCAGGATGGGGATTTTTCATTGGTTTTTGACCGTCCGCCCGCAAAACTATCTCACCGCACCGATCATCTACGGCATGATCGTTCCAATGGTCTTGTTCGACCTGTGTATCAGCTTTTATCAGCTAACCTGCTTCCCCGTCTACAGAGTTGCCAAGGTGCGGCGCGCGAACTACATCATACTGGACCATCAACATCTGGCCTATCTGAACCTCATCGAAAAAGTGGATTGCATATATTGCTCATACGCGGTCGGGTTGCTGGGCTATGCGCAGGAAATCGCGGCGCGCACCGAGCAATATTTCTGCCCGATCAAACACGCGCGCAAAATGCTCAACGCGCATGCGCGCTATGAGCATTTTCTGGATTACGGCGAAGCAGATAACTTTCATGACAAACTCGAAGAGTTTCGCGCTGCGCTTGCAAAAGAACGCGACAGCGATATGACCAGGTAATTCTGGTGAGCAACTGCAAGACGCAATAAATCGGTATTGAAGTATTGCTGAAAAAACATATTCCTGACCGGACATCGTGAACCCGCACCAACATGCCATTGAAAAACTCTACGCGCATCTGCACAGCGGAGCGGATGGCCTGACACAGGCCGAGGCCGCGCAGCGGCTGGCAAGATACGGGGCCAACCGGATCGAGGAAATTGCCGCGCAGCCACTCATCGCCGGATTGCCCTTTGCCGGAAAACTGCCCCTTGTTGGAAAGCTGCTTCGGGAATTCACCCATTTCTTTGCGCTGATCCTGTGGCTGGCTGCCGGGCTGGCTTTCTTCGCCGAGTGGCGCGAACCTGGTCAAGGTATGGCGACGCTGGGGTACGCCGTGTTCGGCGTGATTCTGGTCAACGGCCTGTTCTCGTTCTGGCAGGAATACCGCGCGGAAAAAGCGCTGGCCGCGTTGCGCAATCTGCTGCCGCGCCACACCACCGCGTTGCGCGACGGCAATGTGGTGCAATTACCGGTGGCGGAACTGGTGCCGGGCGATGTGGTGCTGCTCGCGGCGGGCGATGACGTACCCGCCGATTGCCGCCTGATCGAGGCGTTCGGCGTGCGCGTCAACACCGCCAATCTCACCGGCGAATCGCGGCCAAAATCGCGCGACACCATCGCGACACCGGAAGACCTGGCGGCGTTGCGGCGCGACATCCTGCACGCCGGCACCTCGCTGATCTCGGGCGAGGCGAAAGCCATGGTGTACGCCACCGGTATGCATACCGAATTCGGCAACATCGCGCGCCTGACGCAAACCATGCGCGAGCCGCAGTCGCCGCTGCAAAGAGAAATCGCGCGCCTGTCCAAATTGGTGGCGTTGTTCGCGACGCTGCTCGGCGTCCTGTTCTTCCTGATTGGCCAGATGATCGGCTTGTCGTTCTGGGAAAACCTGGTGTTCGCCATCGGCATCATCGTCGCGAATGTACCGGAGGGATTGCTGCCCACCGTCACGCTGTCGCTGGCGATGGCGACCCAGCGCATGGCGAAGAAGAATGCGCTGGTGTGCCATCTGCCCGCCGTGGAAACGCTGGGTGCGGCCAGCGTGATTTGCAGCGACAAGACTGGCACGTTGACGCAAAACCGCATGAGCATCCAGCAAGTGTTTTATTCCGGCGCGCTGCGTGCTCCCGGCGAACTGGCTGAACATGAAGCCGAACCGCTGTTCGCCGTGATGCGCCATTGCCATGACCTGCGCCGCGTCGAACAGGAAGGGCGCGAGGTGTGGTTGGGCGACCCGATGGAAGTGGCGCTGCTGCAAGGCGTGCCGCCAAGTGGTGCGACTTTCCCACGCATCGGCGAAATTCCCTTCGACACCGAGCGCAAGCGCATATCGGTGATCTGCGATACGCCGCAGGGCCACATGCTGTATTGCAAGGGCGCGCCGGAAAACGTGTTGCCGCTATGTAGTGAGATGCTGCTGCAAGGAACACGCCTGCCGCTGGATGAAGCCAGCCGAGCCAGCCTGCTGGATGCGCATGAGCGGATGACCGAGCGGGGGCTGCGCGTGATTGCATTAGCCTATCGCAGCCTGCCGCTAAAAACTGAACAGCGCGAGACGGAGCTGATCTTCGCCGGATTGATCGGGCTGGCCGACCCGCCACGCAAGGCGGTTCCCGAGGCGATCCGCACCTGCCGCGAAGCCGGTATCCGCGTGATCATGATCACCGGCGATCATCCGCAAACCGCCAGCGCGCTGGCGCGCGCAATCGGGCTGGCGCAGCAGCCGTTGGCCGTGACCGGCGACAGGCTGCGCACCATGTCGGATACCGACCTGAAGTTGTTGCTCGACGAGCCGCAGTTGCTTTTTGCGCGTACCAGCGCCGAGCAGAAGATGCGTATCGTGCAAGCTTTGCAGAACAAGGGCGAGGTCGTCGCAGTGACCGGTGACGGTGTGAATGACGCCCCGGCGTTGAAATGCGCCGACGTGGGCATCGCGATGGGCATCAGTGGCACCGATGTCGCAAAGGAAGCCGCCGACATCATCTTGCTCGACGACAATTTTGCCAGCATCGTCGCCGCCATCGAGGAAGGGCGCGCGGTGTTCGACAACCTGCGCAAATTCCTCACCTACATCCTCACGTCGAACGTCCCCGAGATGGTGCCGTATCTTGCCTTCGTGCTGTTCAGGATCCCGCTGCCGCTCACCATCATCCAGATACTCGCGGTCGACCTCGGCACCGACATGCTGCCCGCGCTGGCACTCGGTGCGGAAAAACCCGATCCCGGCACCATGCGCCGGCCACCGCGGCCGCGCAGCGAACGGCTGCTCGACTGGAGATTGCTGCTGCGCGCCTACCTGTTCCTCGGGCCGCTGGAAGCAATTGCGGGCATGGTGGCATTCTTCTTCGTGCTGCACGGCGGCGACTGGCAATTTGGAAATGTATTGGGCAGCCATGCCAGCTTGTATCTGCAAGCCACTACCGCGTGTCTGTCGGCGATCATCGCCATGCAAGTGGTCAACGTGTTCCTGTGCCGCCATCCCACGATGTCCGTATTCAGCCGCGGCCACCGCCGCAATTATCTGATCTGGTACGGAATCGGTTTCGAGCTGTTGCTGCTGGTGCTGATCGACTACACGCCGTGGGGCAACGCGCTGTTCGGCACCGCGCCGCTGGGCGTCGATATCTGGCTGTTCATCATCCCGTTCGGGATCGGCATGCTGCTGCTGGAGGAGTTGCGCAAAGCGGTGGTGCGCAGGCGCAGTCAATAAATAAACGCTAATCAACCCGGTCGCTTCCGAATGCGCAGCAGTAATGATTCGTAAGATTTGTGCCGGAGTAATGCTGAGGCAGAGTGGGAAATTTATGGAGAGTTCATTTGCAATGAAATGAACGAAGCAAAACGGAAGTTGCTATAGTTGGGCGTACGATGCAGCAAACTCCCGTGTTGTGTGGATTTTGCTTTGCCTGCTATAATAAAACATCCCGCAGCAAGCTACTGGGTAGTGGGTAGATGGCTTTTCGTAGGTCGGGTTTCAACCCGACGGGATTGGCGAATCGAAGCAAAATGTCGGGTTGAAACCCGACCTACAGAAAATACTACGCCGCTTCGCCCTTCGCTGCTTCAGGCAGGCGCAGGACAGACCTGACAGACCTGAGTGAAATGTTCAAGTAGCCGCAATTTAAGTTTTAGGAGAAATATCATGAAAACATCAAAACGGATTTCTGGCATGTTTAGCGCAGTTGTGCTTGTAGCTTTCTTCGGTACGGCCTGCGCCGAAAGCTTCCCGGAAAAAACCGGCTATCTGATCGACAGCCGTGGCAACGTTGTCAAAAACGCTTACGGGGAATGCTGGCGTACCGGCTATTGGACCCCGGCCATGGCCATTGAGGAATGTGACCCTGATCTGGTATTAAAGAAAATGCCCACATCAGCCGGGACCACGTCGGTCGAGCCCATATCGCCAGCTCCGGCCCCTGTTGTTGCACCCCCTCCGCCCCCGCCCGTTCCAGCTCCGGCTCCGGCAAAGCCTGTAGTGCAAGTCCACTTTAATGCGGAGACGCTGTTTGACTTCGACAGAGCCGTGGTCAAACCGGAAGGCCAGAAAATCCTGGACGAAAAAATTGTCGCCAGCATGCAAATGTATCCGGAAGTGGCGATGCTGATCATCGTCGGGCACGCAGACCGCATCGGCACGGAAGCATACAACCAGAATTTGTCCGAGCGCCGCGCCAATGCGGTCAAGGCCTACCTGGTGAAACAGGGCATTCCCGCGGAACGCATGAAGGCATCGGGCAAAGGCGAATCCGATCCCGATCCGGAAGCCGATACCATGCAGGCTTGTAAAGGCCTGAGAGGCAGCAGGCTGATTGCATGCTTGCAGCCTGATCGCCGCGTCGCCATAGAGTCGCAAAAGCGGGCGCCCGAATGAAAAAGGAGACCCGTCTGACATCAGCGCGATAGAACGTGCCTACAGGCGATACGCACGGTTTTACGACCTTGCCTTTGGCGCAGTCTTTCAACCCGGCCGCAAAGCAATTGTTGAGCGCATGGACTGCAGGCCGGGAGAGAGAATTCTGGAAGTGGGTGTTCGGCACCGGTCTGTCTCTTCCGCTGTATCCAAAGGGACGCGCAGCGCTTTGCAGAATGCCGCCTCGATAGCTAGTCTGATTCTCACTACGGATGCGATGGTTGCGCAGCTGCCGAAGGGCGAGGGGAAGCCTGAGGTCAGGGATGAGATGGAGATGTAGCGAGTGCGTCCGGGAAATATTGATCCGGCACAGTGAAGCAGCAATTCCGTTCGGACAAGCCTGTCGAAGCCCATTCATCTTTCGACAGGCTATCAAGAAACAGTTTCCTGCTCACGCCTGCCTCGCAAATGCGGTGCTTACTTGGCTCGGTGCGAACGGATTTAAGTTAATAGATTACTTGGACAGCGCGTTGGCGATATCGCGCTTGTGTTCTTCTTCCTGGATCAGGATGTCTTCCAGTACGCGCCGCAGCCCGTATTCCTTGAGCTCCTCGGCCTGGCCGATGCGCTCCTTGTAGCGCTTGATGGCGTTCTCCTCGCCCCACAGATCCTGCTTGAGCATCTCCACGCTGTCCTTGGAAATCGCGCGTTTCTCTACGTCCACGGTGGGCACGCCGCCGAGGAAGTCGATCTGCTCGGAGAGCATCACGGCATGCTGCATTTCCTCCGTTGCGTGGATCAGCAGTTCCTTCTGGATGGAGTCGAATTGCGCGCCGTTGATCGTGGCGGCATGCTGCACATACTGGATGGCCGCCGAGTATTCCCATTCCAGGTCCTTGTTGAGTTCGGCCAACAGCTTCTTCATGGTGATTTTCATCTGCATCTCCTGTGGTTTAACGATAATGCCTATTCCATCTTATCAATTAGCCGGTCGGCGCGCTATCGGTTAAGCTTACATCCGTTTTCAATTCATCCGGCAAAAACCATGGCACAGTACGTAATGTCGATGCTCCGCGTGAGCAAGATCGTCCCCCCAAAGCGCCAGATCATCAAGGACATCTCCCTCAGCTTCTTCCCCGGCGCGAAGATCGGCCTGCTCGGCCTGAACGGCTCGGGCAAATCCACCGTGCTGCGCATCATGGCGGGCGTGGACAAGGAATATGACGGCGAGGTGCAGCACCTGCCGAACATCCGCATCGGCTATCTGGAACAGGAACCCAAGCTCGACCCCGATGCCACCGTGCGTCAGGAAGTGGAATCCGCGCTGGGTGAAGTGATGCAGGCGCAGAAGAAGCTGGACGAGGTGTACGCCGCCTATGCCGAGCCGGATGCCGATTTCGACGCGCTCGCCGCCGAACAGGCGCGGCTCGAGGCGATCATCGCCACCAGCGGCAGCGATTCCGAGCACCAGATGGAAATCGCCGCCGACGCGCTGCGCCTGCCGGATTGGGACGCGGTGGTCAGGAACCTGTCCGGTGGCGAAAAGCGCCGCGTCGCGCTGTGCAAGCTGCTGCTGGAAAAACCCGACATGCTGCTGCTGGACGAACCGACCAACCACCTCGACGCCGAATCGGTGGAATGGCTGGAACAGTTCCTGGTGCGCTTCCCCGGCACCGTGGTCGCCGTCACCCACGACCGCTACTTCCTCGACAACGCCGCCGAGTGGATCCTCGAGCTCGACCGCGGCCGCGGCATCCCGTGGAAAGGCAACTACTCGAGCTGGCTGGAGCAGAAGGAGGCGCGGCTGGAGACCGAGAACAAGCAGATCGACGCGCACATGAAGTCGATGAAACAGGAACTGGAATGGGTGCGGCAGAATCCCAAGGCGCGCCAGGCCAAATCCAAGGCGCGTCTGAATCGCTTCGAGGAACTCAATTCGCAGGAATACCAGAAGCGCAACGAGACGCAGGAGATCTTCATCCCGGTCGGCGAGCGGCTCGGCAACGAGGTCATCGAGTTCAACAATGTGAGCAAGGCTTACGGCGACCGCCTGCTGATCGACAACTTCAGCTTCAAGGTGCCGCCCGGCGCGATCGTCGGCATCATCGGCCCGAACGGCGCGGGCAAGTCCACGCTGTTCCGCATGATCACCGGCAAGGAGCAGCCGGATTCCGGCGAGGTGAAGATCGGCCCGACCGTGAAGCTCGCGTATGTCGACCAGTCGCGCGATGCGCTGTCCGCCGACAAGAGCGTGTTAGACGAAATCGCCGAAGGCCGCGACATTCTCGTCGTCGGCAAATACGAAACCCCGGCACGCGCCTACATCGGCCGCTTCAACTTCAAGGGCGCGGATCAGGCCAAGATCGTCGGGCAACTGTCCGGTGGCGAACGCGGACGCCTGCACCTGGCGAAGACGCTGATAGCGGGCGGCAACGTGCTGCTGCTCGACGAACCCTCCAACGACCTCGACGTGGAAACCCTGCGCGCGCTGGAAGACGCGCTGCTCGAATTCGCCGGCTGCGTGATGGTCATCTCGCACGACCGCTGGTTCCTCGACCGCATCGCCACCCACATCCTCGCGGCGGAAGGCGATTCCAAGTGGACGTTCTTCGACGGCAACTATCAGGAGTACGAAGCGGACAAGCGGAAGCGATTGGGTGAAGAAGGCGCGAAGCCGAAACGGATTCGGTACAAGCCGATTAGTCGGTAACCGCACTCATCCCTCTCCCGCTGGGAGAGGGTTGGGGTGAGGGTAAGCCGTTCGCCCTGAGCCTGTCGAGGCATGACGGGGTGGCTAACATGCGTTGCTCAGACTAGAATGCCGCCATTCATCAAGCGGCTGTTCAGCAAGCAGTTATGGGCAGCCGCATCTGAAAAGGAGCAACGCCATGACACTAGCAGAGAAGATATATCAGCATAGCTGCAAGCTGCCGGAACAGGCCGCACGAGAGGCGCTGGATTTCATCGAATTCCTGGAGCGGCGTTATACCGAGAAATCAGCCGCACCAGCCGGTGATACGGATACTTTTCTTGCCGCCATCGCAGGCAAACTCAGCGATGATTTTCCCGACGACATCACCGACGACGATCTCGGAAAAGACGTGCCGCGCCGCGAACTGGACCGATGGCTTACCTGCTCGACACCAACGCAGTCATCGCATTGATGAAGAACCACGCCCGCGTTGTGGCGAGTGTTCGCAAAGCAGGTCGATCCGAACTCGTCATTTGTGCACCCGTGGAAGCCGAACTATGGTTCGGTGCGAGCAAAAGCAGCCGAATCGATGAAAACCGCCAACACCTGAAAACCTTGCTTGACTGGTTGCCCAGTCTTCCATTTTGCGAGGCGGCGCGCATATCCGGCGAAATTCGCGCCGACCTTGCACGCAAAGGCACACCCGTCGGCCCTTACGATTTGCAGATTGCTGCCATTGCGTTGGCTAATGACTGCGTACTGGTGACGCATAATGTTGGTGAGTTTTCGCGCATCGCGGGGTTGAAGCTCGAAGATTGGGAAGCGGAAAAATGATTGCGAGGCTGACCCCTTTAGTTCTTTAGTTACGGGAGAGGGGAGAGGGTTGCTGGCTAACGTATTGAGCTAAGATTAGAATGCCCACATTCAAACGGAGGTTGGCCATGCAAACAATCAAACCTGAAAAGAGAAAATACGCATTCAAGGCAGCGGTCATTTCCACGCGCGGCTATCGCTTTAACCGAGACGAAGCAAACGCGCGGTAAGCAACATGCCAACCATCAGCCAGTTTTTCGGAATCATCATCCAGATGTTCTGGAATGAACACTCGCCGCCGCATTTTCACTGCAAGTATGGCGATTACGAGGCGACCGTCAACATCCGCACGTTGGAAGTGACGGAAGGAAAGTTGCCAAGGCGAGCAATGAATCTCGTCCTCGATTGGGCTGAGCTGCATCAAGCGGAACTGCTCGAAGATTGGGAACTCTGCGAAGCCAAGCAACAACCCAAGCCCATCGCACCATTGGAGTAATCATGACTGCATACTGGAGAGTGACTGAAGTTCGCGTGGTCGGCGACTACGCCGTTTTTGTCCGCTTTAAGGATGGGCTTGAAGGCGTAGTGCGCTTTCTGCCGGGGTTCTTTCGTGGGGTGTTCTCACACTTGAGCGACCCCGCAAAGTTTAGACAAGTCACCGTGGTTGGTGGTGCGGTGACATGGCCGGGTGAACTTGACCTTGCGCCAGACGCGATGCATGAAGAAATTAAGCAGCGCGGTGGTGAGTGGGTGGTTGAGAAGTAGGTCGTATCGAAAACAATTGCGATGCTGAACATCCCGCTTAAATTTTCAAGTAAGAGCTTCTTGCAAAACTATTTTTGAAACGGAGCGCAATGACATTTGATGCCCAAATTTTGGCATAGAAATGGTTACGCTTCCCATTTTTGCGGCAATC
>JANLID010000242.1 GCA_024654105.1 Gallionella sp.
CGATGCGCGTCAGCATCGATCTGGTCAAGAGTGGTGAGGCGTTGGCCTGTGTCAGCGCGGGTAATACCGGCGCGCTGATGGCGACGGCGCGCTATGTGCTGAAAACCATCCCCGGCATTGACCGTCCCGCAATCGCCTCGTATCTGCCGACCAGAAAAGGTCAGATCTGCATGCTGGATCTGGGCGCCAACACCGATTGCAGCGCCGAGCATTTGCTGCAATTCGCGCTGATGGGCTCTACGCTGGTCACTGCGCTGGAGCACAAACCCAACCCCAGCGTCGGCCTGCTGAATATCGGCAGCGAAGACATCAAGGGCAACGAAGTGGTCAAGCAGGCCGCCGAATTGCTGCGCGCCAGCGACCTGAATTTCTATGGCAACGTCGAAGGCAACGACATTTTCAAGGGTACCACCGACGTCGTGGTGTGCGATGGCTTCGTCGGTAATGTCGCACTCAAGACTACCGAAGGGCTGGCGCAGATGTTGGGGGTGTTCCTGCGTGAAGAATTTGGCCGCAACGTATTTGCCAAGCTTGCCGGATTGATCGCAATGCCGGTGCTCAAGGCATTCAAGCATCGGGTCGATCATCGCCGCTACAATGGCGCAAGTTTTCTCGGCCTTAAGGGTATCGTGGTGAAGAGCCACGGTTCGGCGGATGCTTACGCCTTCCGTTGCGCCATCGAGCGTGCCGCCGGGGAGGCGCGCGAGGGCATGCTGCGGCATATCAGCGAACATATCGAAAAATGGCATCACGAGCGTCAAAATACGGCGCAAGGAGCGGTCTGAATGTATGCAAGGATAATCGGTACCGGCAGCTATCTGCCCGCCAAGACGCTGACCAATTTCGACCTGGAAAAAATCGTCGAAACTTCGCATGACTGGATACTGTCGCGCAGCGGCATCGTCGAGCGGCTTATCGCGGCAGACGATGAAATGGCCAGCGATCTTGCCTTGCATGCCAGCCGCCGTGCCATCGAGGCAGCGGGCATCAGCGCGGATCAGATCGACCTGGTGATCGTTGCCACCACTTCACCGGACAAGATGTTTCCCAGCACCGCCTGTATCCTGCAGGACAAACTCGGCATCAGGAATTGCGGTGCGGCCTTCGATATTCAGGCGGTATGCGGCGGCTTCGTCTATGCGCTGAATACCGCCGATATGTATATCAGGGGAGGGCAGGCGAAGACCGTGCTGGTGGTCGGCGCGGAAGTGCTGTCGCGCATGCTGGACTGGAGCGACCGTTCCACCTGCGTGCTGTTTGGCGACGGCGCGGGCGCAGTGGTATTGCAGGCCAGCGAAATACCGGGCATCGTCGCCAGCAAGCTGCACGCCGACGGCAGTCATCAGGGCATGCTGACTGCGGATGGTAATATCCGTCATGGCGAAATTCGGGGCGACCCGTTCATCAAGATGAATGGTCAGGCAGTGTTCAAATTCGCCGTCAAGGTATTGAGCGAAGTGGTCGAGGAAGTGCTGGAAGAAAATAATCTGCATGGCGCCGACATCGACTGGCTGGTGCCGCATCAGGCCAATATCCGCATCATGGAAGCCACCGCAAGAAAACTCGGCTTGAGCATGGATAATGTCGTGGTCACCGTCGCCCATCACGGCAACACTTCATCGGCTTCGATTCCGCTGGCGCTGGACACTGCGGTGCGCGACGGGCGCATCAAATCCGGGCAAAATATCCTGCTGGAAGCAGTGGGTGGCGGGTTTACCTGGGGCGCGATCCTGATTAAATGGTAGATTCGAGATGACTAAATTTGCATTCGTATTTCCCGGCCAAGGCTCGCAATCGCGCGGCATGATGAACGGCTATGCCGATTTTCCGGCGGTGCGCGACACTTTCACCGAAGCTTCCGATGTATTGCAACAAGACCTGTGGCAACTGGCCGCCGAAGGCAGCGACGCCGAGCTGAACGCCACCGTGAACACCCAGCCGATCATGCTTGCCGCAGGCGTGGCGGTGTACCGCGCCTGGCAGGGGCAGGGCGGCGCGGCTCCGGCGATGCTGGCGGGGCACAGCCTGGGCGAATACACCGCGCTGGTCGCCGCCGGTGCGTTGCGCTTTGCCGATGCGTTGCCGCTGGTGCGCTTCCGCGCGCAATGCATGCAGCAAGCCGTGCCGGAAGGCGTGGGTGGCATCGCCGCGATCCTCGGCCTGGATGACGATACGGTGCGCGCGGTATGCAGCGAAGCAGCGCAGGGTGAAGTGCTGGAAGCGGTGAACTACAACTCACCCGCTCAAGTGGTGATCGCCGGTAATCGCGCGGCGGTGGAGCGCGGCATGGAGCTGGCCAAGGCCAGGGGCGCGAAGCGCGCGATCATGCTGCCGATGAGCG